>CACKUZ010000014.1 GCA_902603475.1 uncultured Pelagibacteraceae bacterium | reverse complement strand
CCATATCAACTCCACCAAAATATAAAGCAACTATTCTTTTACTGGCATGAGCAATATTATAAATATTTTCTAAAGCCTCATTTGTTTCCATTATTACATGAAGATCCGTATCTAAATTACAGTCTGTTAAAAGATCATCTATAAACGTTATTTCATCTGGGGTTTTAACCTTTGGTAACATGATAGCCTTTAGATTTATTTTGCTAGATATGAAAGCTTCTAAATCTAAAAGACCAAACTTTGTTCTTTGATTATTTAATCTGACAACTAACTCTACATCATTTTTTACTTCGAGAGTCTTTAGAGCCTCTATAGTATTTTTTCTAGCTTCTGCTTTATCATTGATTGCTATCCCATCCTCTAATTCAATACAAACCATGTCTGCACCTGATGCAATTGCTTTAGGAAACATTTCTGGATGAAGCCCTGGCGTAAATATAAAACTTCTTCTTACTTTTAATTTATCTAAGTCCATTTAATTTTTGTAATCAGGTTCTTCTTTATCTAAAATTAATCTTATTTGAGATAGGAATAGATTTGCAAAATCAGTTGGAAAGTTTGCATGTTCTTCTGCCGTTTTCTCTGCAACTTCATGGCTGACTACATTAAGTTCTTGGTTTGTTGAAAGAGCTGTAAGATATGTTTGTGCCGCTCTTTCAAAATAATAAAGTGAATTAAAACCTTCAGCCACAGTTTCTCCTGTTGTTAAAATTCCATGATTTGCGAGTAACATGTGCTGTTTATTCCCAAGAGAATTCGCCATTTTAATGGACTCGTCCTCTAGTCCTAAACCTCCAAATTCATTGTAATTAGATACTCTATTGTAAAACATCATCGTATTTTGATCGATTGGTTTCAAGACTGGGTCTTTTAGCGTAGAAAGAGCAGTTGCATATTTAGAATGAACATGAAAAATACATCTTGCGTGTGGAGCTTTTTCATGAATTGCACCATGGATATACAAAGCTGTTGGATCAATAATGTCTGGCTTATTCTTCAACTCATCTTTATTTTCTTTAGTTACTAAGATCAAATCACTAGCCTTCATTCTACTAAAATGAATACCTGCTTTATTGCAGTAAAAATCAGATGTACCAGGTATGCATGCACTAAAATGGTTTGCAACTCCCTCATGCATATTAAGTCTAGCTGTCCATCTAAAAGTTGCAGCTAAATCCTTCTGTAATTCTGATATTTCCATTTGCATGATTTTAAAATATAGTTGAAAAATAAATTATGAACAACAACGTTTTTGTATCATGTGCTGTAACAGGGTCAGGTGATACTGCAAGCAAACACCCTGACTTACCAAAAACTCCAGAACAAATAGCTAAATCAGCAATAGAGGCAGCAAAAGCTGGAGCAGCAATTGCACATATTCATGTTAGAGAAGAAGATGGAACACCAAGTAGAAGGTTAGAATTATATAAAGAAGTAGTTGATAGAATTAGATCAAGTGAAACCGATGTAATTTTAAATTTAACTACTGGGATGGGTGGAGATTTGGACATAGGACAAGGAAAAAACCCACTAGATTTTGGCCCTATGACAGACATGGCAAATGTTATGGAAAGAATAGCTAATGCAGAACAATTTTTACCAGAAATTTGTACATTAGATGCTGGAACATTAAACTTTGGTGATGGTTCAGTCATTACAGTTAATACTCCTAATGATTTAAGAAAAGCTGCAAAAAAATTACAGGAAATTAAAGTTAAACCAGAGATAGAGGCATTTGATTTAGGAAATATGTGGTTTGGATCACAATTGTATAAAGAAGGTTTGTTAGATGATCCTCCAATGTTTCAAATGTGTTTAGGTATTCCTTGGGGAGCTCCAGCTACTCCGTTAGCAATGCAAGCAATGAAAGATTTAATGCCAGAACAAGGAGTGTGGTCAGGCTTTGCAATATCAAAAAATGAAATGCCTTTTGTAGCACAAACAGTTGTTATGGGTGGAAACCCAAGAGTTGGTTTAGAAGATAATTTGTATATATCAAAAGGTAAACTTGCAACCAATGCTCAGTTAGTTGAAAAAGCAATCAGAATTGTAACAGATCTAGGTGCATCAATAATGACTGCTGAAGAAACAAGGAAAAAATTAAAGCTTGTTAAACACAAGTAATGTCCAAAATTAAAAAAGTTGCAGTAATTGGCACAGGAGTAATTGGAGTAGGGTGGACAATAAGACTCTTGGCTCACAACATAAAAGTTTTAGCATACGATAAAAATTTAATTCAAAGGAATATCTTAATCCAAGAAATAAAAAGAGCTGTACCTTTTGTAAAAAAACTATTTAATAAAAAAAATATAAATTTAAATAATTTAAAGTTTTTTTCTTCTTTAGAGAGTACCGTTAAAGATGCAGATCTAATCCAAGAATGTGCTCCTGAAAACTATAAACTTAAAACTCAATTAATAAGTCAAATTTCAAATTATTGTAAACCTGAGGTTTTGATATCGTCAAGCTCATCTGGATTACTTCCCTCAAGAATTTTTTCAAAATGTAAAAATAGTAAAAGAGGTATAATTGCCCATCCATTCAATCCTGTTTATTTACTACCTTTAGTTGAAATAGTTCCAGGGAAAAAAACAAGTTCTAAATCATTAAATGCAGCAAATAAATTTTATAAATCGATCTCAATGAACCCAATTACCCTTAAAAAGGAGCTGCCAGGATATCTATCTGATAGACTGCAAGAAGCTTTATGGAGAGAAGCGCTTCATATTATAAATGAAGGGTATGCCTCAACAGAGGATTTAGATAGAGCTATTGAGGACGGCCCAGGCTTAAGATATTCATTAATGGGAACATTTTTTAACTTTTCATTTGGCAGGAGGAAAAGCTGGAATGAAACATATGCTTGAACAATTTGGGCCCGCATTAAAACTCCCATGGACTAAGCTTAAAGCCCCAAAATTATCAAAAAAACTCTCAGAAAGATTGATTTCCGGTACAAAAAAGCAAGCAAAAGGAAAGTCAATCAATCAATTATCAGATATAAGAGATGAGTACTTAGTCAACTTACAAAACCTTAGAAAAAAATATGAAAATAAAATTAGAAAATAGATATCTAAAAAAAACTTAAAATGGTAATTTAGTTTTATGGATTTTAATCATTTTTTGACAAGTTACATGCCAGATACAAGCATTGGTTCAAGGCATCATTTTAAAAACATGCTTGAAGAATGTGTAACTGCTGAAAAACTTGGTTATGCAACAGTATCAATACCAGAGCATCATTTAATTAACTTACTAATGATGCCATCACCATTACAGATGGCTGTAAAGATTGCATCAGTTACAAAAAATATTAAAATAACAACAGGTATAGTTGTTTTGCCTCTTCACGATATGAGAACATATGCTGGTGAAGTAGCTACTGCTGATATATTAACTGATGGAAGATTAATCTTAGGTGTAGGAAGAGGAGCATTTCCGTGGGAAATGAAAAGACTAGGCACACCAATAGAACAATCAAAAGAAAAATTTGTAGAATCTTTAGAGGTTCTACAATTGTTGTTAAAAAATAAAGAAGTTTCGTATAAAGGCAAATACTATGACTTCGAACCATTAACTATAATGCCTCGACCCATAAGTAATCCAATACCAATGATGGTTGCCGCAATGAATTTAGAAAGTATAAAAGATGCAGCTTCAAGAGGATTTCATGTTCAATCAACAGTATTATCAGGAACAAAAGATCTTTTGTTAAGTAGAGTTAATGCATTCAAAGAGGGTTGCATTCAACTAGGTGAAAAAGGTAAATTACTCAAACTTTCAATGCAAAGAATGGCTTATTTAGCAAAAGATGAAAATGAAGCTAGAGAGAAAACAAAACTTGCTTACGAATATTACAAAAGATTTGACAATATGTTTACAGGACCAGGGAAAGTAAAAGAAGGGAATATAGAAGCTTTGCCAAGAAAACAAACTTTAGAAGAATTAAAAGAAAATCTTTTAATTTGCCCTTTAAATGAAATGATCGATAAACTTAGCGTTTATGCTGAAGCAGGAGTTGACGAGGTAATTCTTAGTTCAAGTTTTGGACAATCTCAAGAAGACCTAATAGAGTCAATGTATAGAATTGGTGAAAACGTAATCCCATATTTCAAAAAATCTAATATACAAGTAGCTTAAATATCTATGAGCATCATAGATTGCAATTACTCAGTCACAGGATCAGGGCCTGCAATATTTTTAACTCATGGAGTAGGAGGAGCAGAAGATGCATGGAGGTTCATAGTTCCAAAACTTAAAGATAAATTCACAGTTGTAACATATGATTTAAGAGGCCATGGAAAATCACCAGTAGATAATAAAGATTTTAATTTAGATGATCTTGTTTTAGATCTTGAAAGAGTAAGAGAAAAGGCAAACATCGAAAAAGCCCATTTTATGGGGCATTCTTTAGGAGGAATGATTGCGCCTGCTTATGCTAAAAAGTTTCCTGAAAGAGTTTTGTCAGTTGGCTTATTATCAACAGTTGCAGGAAGATCCGATGAAGATAAGCAAAAAGTTTGGAATGTAATTTCAGATCTAAGAGATAAGGGTGTTGAACAAACATTAAAAAATCTCACTAACAGATGGTTTACAGACAATTTTATTGAAAAAAATCCAGACCTGGTATCTAGGAGATTAAAACAGGTAATAGATACTGATAAAGATGTATTCATAAATGTTTTTAAAATTTATGCGGAAACCGAGATGATCTCTTGGTTAAAAGATATAAAAAAACCCTGCCTATTTATGACAGGTGAAAATGATGGTGGATGCACTCCTTCTCATAATAAAAAAATGTCAAACGAGGTTAAAGATTCTAAATTAGTTATTATACCAGAGGTAAAACACTCTTTTTTGATAGAGGCTCCTGAGCAAATAGCAAATAACTTAATAGAATTTATTGAAAATATTTAAAGTTCTAATGCATTCTTAAGGTGTTACCATCAACGCCAACTACTTGACCAGAAATTCTAGAAGACTCATCGGATATTAAATAACAACACATTTTACCAATATCTTTCTCGTAAACCCAAGTATTAAGAGAAGTCATAGAGACAAATTCACTTTCCACAGCTTTTTTTGAGATCTTCAAAAATTTAGCTTTGTCTCTAATAACTCTTCCCATTCTATCTCCTTTTACAGTTCCTGGACAAATTGCGTTTACTCTGATTTTAAACTTTCCTAATTCCATTGCTAAAGTTTTTGTCATTCCAACTACCGCCCATTTACTTGCTGAGTACGGAGACCTTAGTGGAAATCCAAATATACCTGCTGTAGAGGATAGATTAACTATGGAGCCGCCTTTGTTTCTTTTTAACATTGGGATTGCTAATTTTGAAAAAATAAAATGACTAATTACATTTATCTTTAAAGTTTGTTCCCAATCTTTTGTTTTAAGTTTGTCCATAGTTCCTGTTGGGCCTGCAACCCCAACATTATTAATTAGTGCATCAATCTTTTGTGTTTTTTTTTTAATTTGCTTAAAGAAATTTATTACATCGTTTTCATTTGAGGCATCACAATGAAAAGAAAATAATCTTTTATTATTTAAAGGATTTTTCTTTAATTTATTTATAGATTTTTTATCAACATCACAAACGAATACCTTTGCACCTTTTTCAAGACATTCTTTTGCTGTTGCCCAACCAATTCCTGATGCCCCAGCAGAGATAATTATTTTTTTATTTTTGAAATTGTATGACATTAATCTGTTAATCCATCGGATCTAACTTTATTTCTTTCTAAATGTATGGGCAATACTTTTCCGTAAATTGCTTTTGAATGTTCAGGTGTATTTACTCTCCAGGGATCCAATACATATGCAGGTATACACATTAAACGTGAAGTTTTTCCCATAACTTTAGTTACTCTATGCATAGTAAATCTACCTTTAAATATTTGTAAATCACCAGGTTCAAGCTCAAGTCGTTTTACTCTTGTTCGATCTCCATCTAGTACTTTCTTCACCTCATCAAATTTTTCGTTACCTGGTTCTCTTATGTTAGGACAATATTCAAATATTCCTCCCTCTTCTGGTTTTTGGATCATTAAACTTAACGTAAATTCACAACTATCAAAATGCCAAGGTAATATTCCATCAGGTTCCATAACGTTATATGCATGACAGGCTAAAGGATCAGCCCATCTATATATAGGTGCAATCCCTAAGCAAGCAGATACAAATTTTAATAATTCTTCAGTTTCATATAAAAATTTCATCTCAGAATTTTTTGTAAAACAATTTGAATTTAAATATCCATTAAATCTATCCATAAATATTCTTTTTGGGTGATCTTTAGGAAGAGTAGGGTCATCTTTTGCATAAAGATATGCGTTGATACTTTCTTTAGACATATAAACTTCATTAAGCTGTTGCTCTAATTCTTTTTTCATTACATTTAAAGAATTTGGTAAAATAAAATTAGGAATCACCGAACAACTATCGCTATCTAATTCAGTTTTACATTTTTCAATTACTTTCTTGATCTTTGGTGATTGTAAATCATGAATTGGGTATTTAACTAAATCAACAATGTTACTTAAACTTTTTTTCATAACTATTTAATCTAATTATGAGTTTGAAAGTGATTCTTGCAATTCTTTGTTAGATATATAGCCTTTAGCATTTCCTTGTTTATCAACTACCTCACAATTAGAGTTACTACAAACAACTTGAGGTAGAAATTCCTCTATAAATTGATCTTCCTCTACTTTTATCAAGTTTGATTTGTCAATATCATCTGATTGATTTACAGGTTTCATTATAATTTTTGCTTTTATAACTTTCGTTCTATTTACGTCTTTAACAAATGCCTCAACGTATTCATCAGCAGGGTTCATTATAATTTCTACAGGTGTTCCTACTTGAACAAGTTTTCCTGCATTCAAAATTCCAATATGATCTCCTAACCTTAATGACTCATCAAGATCATGAGTAATAAATACTATCGTCTTTTTTAATTCTGATTGTAGGTCTATAAGTTGTTTCTGCATATCACTTCTAATTAAAGGATCTAATGCAGAAAAAGCTTCGTCCATTAACATAATGTCCGTGTCAGTAGCTAAGGCTCTTGCAAGACCTACTCGCTGTTGCATACCTCCAGAAAGTTGTGCAGGATATTGATTTTCAAATCCAGTCAAACCGACAGACTCGATTTTTTCCATAGCAACAGAATTTCTTTTTTCAATCTCCATACCTTGCATTTCGAGTCCGTAACCAACATTTTGTAAAACTGTTTTGTGTGGGAACAGCCCAAATCGTTGAAATACCATACTCATTTTCTGTCTTCTAAATTCAATTAATTGTTCTTTGTTTAGAGTGGTAACATCTTTACCTTCTACTAGAATTTCTCCAGAGGTTGGGTCTATTAATCTATTTAAGTGTCTAATTAGTGTTGATTTTCCTGATCCAGATAAACCCATACAAACAAATGTTTCTCCCTCTTCAATTTTTAAGGATACATTATCTAAACCAACCGTATGTCCAGTTTTTTCTAGAACATCTTCTTTTGTAGCTCCTTCTTGCACCATTTTAAGAACGCTAGCAG
Organism: uncultured Pelagibacteraceae bacterium; assembly: GCA_902603475.1. Lineage (GTDB taxonomy): Bacteria > Pseudomonadota > Alphaproteobacteria > Pelagibacterales > Pelagibacteraceae > Pelagibacter. The sequence goes on along the minus strand of CACKUZ010000014.1, from coordinate 14,671 downwards.
GTTTTGGACCAAAAATTTTGTATACGTTATTGATTTCGATTTTAGACATTTATTTAAAGTTTAGTTCTTTTAGTTCATCAAAGCAAATCAACAATAAAATAACTTTATTAAATTCAACTATTAATTGAATTGAAATTTTTTTGATTTTATATAATTATTTATTATGAATTCTATTTCTAAAATCGCAAAAAATAGCACTTATTTACAAATTACATGGAACGATGGTGAAGAAAGTAAATTTAATTACATGTGGTTAAGAGATAATTGTCCTACTGCACATGATAAAGACTCAAGACATAGAATGTTTAATATCTTAGATGTATCAAAAGAAATAAATCCCAAAAAATATTCTTTAAATGGTGATGGTAAATTAGAAATAGAGTGGAGTGAGGGCGACCACACAAGTTATTATGATCCTAAGTGGTTGAGAGAAAATTGTTATACTATTAAAAATAAACAAGAATATGTTTCACCTTATCATCTTTGGGATAATAATTTGGAAAACGAATTTTCGTCGATATGTATTGAACATGATGAAGTAATTAATTCTGATGAAGGATTAATAAAGTGGTTAGAACTATTACATCATAAAGGTATAGCAATAGTAAAAAATTCACCGACAGAAAAAAAATCAGGTTTTGATATTCTTCATAGAATAAGTCACGTAAGAGAAACCTTTTTTAAAACCCCCTTTGAAGTAATCAATATTCCAAAACCAAATAATTCTGCTTACACAGCTCATGCTTTAAGAAACCACATGGATTTACCTTGGTTTGAATTACCACCTGGTTATCAGTTTTTACACTGTTTAGTAAATGATGCAAAGGGTGGAGACTCTTCTGCAATTGATGGCTTTGCAGTTGCTGATTATTTGAGAAAAAATGAAAAAGATATTTTTGAAACATTAGTCTCTGTACCTCTAAAGTTTAGAGATAAAGATTATACTCAAGAATCTCACCGAAGCTTCCATGCCCCAGCAATTAGTTTAACAAAAGATAAAGATTTTCATGATATTAGATTTAGTGTTGCAACTATGGATGCATTAGACTGCCATCCAGACCAAATGGACAAAGTTTATAAAGCTCACCACAGATTTGGTAATCTTTTACATGATGACAAATTTCAAATTAAATTTCGACTAGGACCAGGAGATATATTTTCTTTTAATAATAGGCGTGTTTTACACGGTAGAACAGCTTTTGATCCAAATTCAGGTCATCGTCATCTTCAAGGATATTATTTAGATAGAGATGAAATACTTGGAAGATTGGAATATCTTAAAAAATATAAATTATAAGTTTTCAAATATAAGATTATTATTTTTATTATATTTCAAAAACTCCTTTTTACTTTTAATTGTGTAATAATATTTCTCTTTATTAATCATTTGTATTTTGCCATTATTTAAAAACTTTTTATCTAATATTAGAAATTTTACTCTTTTATTTAGGCTACTTTTCAAAATAGATTTTACGCTAGATTTGTTGGAAAATGATAAACCCACTGATAGCTTTGAACTAAGTTTAAGAAGATTATAGATATTTTCATGCTTAAAAGAAATAAAAATACATTTTTTGAAACCTCTAGTTTCTTTAATCAATTTAGATAAAAGTTTTTTACTAAATAATGGCTTTATCTCAATAAAGATGGGAAATTTTTTTTTTGAGATTTTTAGAACTTCTTTCAATTGTGGTATTTGAAATTTTTTATTTTTAATCTCTTTTAGATCTTCATAGTTAATATTTTTGATACTTTTGTTTATTTTAAAAATTCTCTTTAAAGTAAAATCATGAAAACATACAAATTTTTTATCCTTGGTTGAATGGATATCTGTCTCAATCCCAAATCTTTTTTTAAAGGATGCTCGAAACGACTTTAAGCAGTTTTCTTTGTAACTCTTGTTTACAATTCCTCTATGTATTATATGCATGTAAAAAAAAAGGGCTCTGTTTCCACAAAGCCCTTAATTATTTTTTTAAAGTTTAATTATTAGTTAGGTAACCAACTTTTCCATTTATCTGGATTGTTGTCTAACCACTCATTTACAACTTCTTTTACATCTCTTTTTTTGATGTCAACTTCAACAAGCATCTTAGCTTGGTCTAAGTTATCTAACTTCATTCTTTCAAAAAAAGCTTTTGCTTTAGCATGTTCAGGTTTTGCAAATGTATCAGGATTTCCATAATTCATAGTGTAATCTTTATCCCAACCAGTTGCTGGCCATCCATCTGTACCGCAAGTTTTCCAGTTGTTTGCCTCAGTAAATGTATCTCCTGCACAAGTTTTGTAATCAGGAAGACCTACTCCTACCATATCAAACTCACCAAAGAACCAGTGTGGTGACCATAAGTATAATAAGAATGGCTCTTTTCTCATGTAAGCAGCTTTAGCTTCTGCAACTGCAGCAGCTTCAGTTCCTAGCTCATCTGCTTGAAAGTCAATTCCTAAAAGATCTAATCTTTTTTGGTCATGACAGTTCCAACCAGCTACTGGACATCCAATTAGTCTTCCTTTACCGCCTGTTTCAATTGTTGCAAACTCTTTTTTGTGTTTATTTAAATCTCTCCAAGATTTAATTCCAAATTTTTCAGCTGCATATCTTGGGATCCAGTAATCAGACATACCGATAATTCCAGTTGTTCCTAAAAGATCAACTGTTCCATCTCCCTTGTATGATTTTACAACTTTACCATCATAAATTAAATCTTCATTAAACATAACATCGTCTGCTTCTGCATAACTTGGCCAGCTTTCACAAGCAAAATCAAGTTCACCAGCAGCAATTGCTTCCCATAATCCAGTTCCTGAAGGGAATACTGTTTGTTTAATTTTGTAGCCCATTTCTCTTTCAAGAATTCCTACCGCAACTTCACAAGTAATAATTCCACCTGTCCAGTCAGCAATAGCAGCATGTAATCTTTTCGCATTTGCCTGAGTAAGACTAGCGAATAAAATTACGAAAGATAAAAATAGAGCTGATATTGTTTTTGATAACCTCATTTATTTCCTCTCTTTTAATTAATTAAAGACTTATCTTAAAACAAAAAATACTAGTTTGTAAACTGTGAATAATGATGCTTTTGCTAGCTTTTTAACCCTAAGGCTTCTCTTTGTTTTTTGGTCCAAGCAAGTGAAATTCTGTCAATAATTATTGCTAATAGCACAATCCCTATACCTGCGGCTAATCCTCTTCCTGTGTCAGACCTTGCTAGCCCATTAAATACCTCCAAACCTAACCCTTTTCCACCTATCAATGGTGTAACAATTTGCATTGCGAAAGCCATAATTACTGTTTGATTAAATCCAATAACTAAACTTGGAATTGCTAATGGAAATTTTATTTTGTTTAAAGTTTGTAGAAGAGTTCCCCCAAATGAACGTGATACCTCTGAGTAAGTGCCAGATACCTGTGTTAAACCTAAAGAAGTTAATCGAATGATTGGCGGTATTGAGTATATTACTGTTGCTAATACAGCGGAAACAATACCTCCCCCAAAAAACATCAAAACAGGAATTAAATAACAGAAGTAGGGCAATGTCTGCATTGCATCTAAAACGACATTTTGAACATTTCTAAATCTTTCATTGTAAGACGCAATTATTCCAAGCGGAACTCCAATTATAAAACATAAAGCTACGGAGACCAAAACAGATGATAATGTAATCATTGATTGAGGCCATATCCCACAAGCACCAATGAAAAGTAATAATATTGCTGTAATAATTGCAAATCTGATACCAACAGTAAAATATCCAATTGCTGCAAATACCCCTAGTGTATACCACCAAGGCACATGAGTTAGGAACATATCAAGTGGTCTTAAAAGTTTAAGATATACAAATCCTCTAAGAGCTTTTGTAAATGCAATAAAACTAGGATTAACAGTTAAAGACTCTACACTATTAGAAATTGGTTGTCTTATTGATAATCTCCACTCTTCAGGAAATGATCCTATACTTATCATATAAGAATCAACGAATGATATAGTCAGAACAAGTAAAAAAGATGGGATGATATAATATCTTCTAGAAATTATTTCACCAATATCTTTTGCTGTTTGTCTATTTGCTAACGAAATACAAAATTCAAATACATATGCAATAAATTTTGTCAAATTTGTACAAACAAAATTAATTAAACCACCTAAAAATTCTAAAGGCTTTTCTATAATTCTTGCGATAGTAAATTTTTCCCAAGATTGAGGAAGTAAATAAAATTTTTGAACGTTCGATGGAAGTATTTGTTTCGTTTTACTAAATGACATACTAAATCTATCAAACATTATTGCCATGAAGAGAATACAGAGTCCTCCTTCCATTGCCCATCCAACATCAAGTCTTCTAATTGCTTGCCAGACTTGACCACCAATTCCTTCAGCTCCAATAAAACATGCCAAAACCACAAGCGCTAAAGCCATCATTATCACCTGATTAATTCCCATCATTATACTTGGAAGCGAAAGTGGAATTTTAATTTTAAATAGTAGTTGTAATTTACTTGATCCAAAAGAGGTTGCAGACTCTATTGTTTCTGCTGAAACTTGTCGTATACCAGTATTTGTTAATCTTATTATTGGAGGCATCGAGTATATCATTGTGGCTAATATTGCTGGAGCTCCTCCAATTCCAAAAAAGAAAAGAGCTGGAAAAAGATAAACAAACGCAGGCATTACTTGCATTGTATCTAAAATAGGCTTCATAAAATTTTCAAATCTGTCACTTTGTGAGCAAAGCACACCCAGGGTAACTCCAACTACTACACATAGTAAAACAGATAAACCCATCAACGCCACTGTTTGCAGAGATGGCTCCCACATTCCTGTTGCACCCCAAAAATAAATAACGAATAAAGAGTACAATCCTAATCTTAAACCACCTGCAATTAAGCAGGGTAAAAATATTAATGCCGCAATTAATAACCAGGGCGAGTCGATCAAAAAATCTTCAACGAAGTAATATACATTTTTAATATAACTAGCTATTATTTTTGTAATCCATCTATAATTTTTCTTTAAATAATCTTCACCTTCGTTTACCCATGCTGTAAATGTAAATTGATCCGTGACAACCTTTGGCATTTTTGAGGGACCTTCGCTTTGAAAAGATAACCACAATGCAACTAAAAATGTTATTAAGATGACAGAGTATGTAATAATATTTTTTGAGGAATTTTGCTTTCCTTGGATACTAGCTACTTCAGATGACATATTATCTAAAATTTAAAATAAATAATTTTACTTTTAAAGAAAAATATTGTCTATTTTTATGTTATTAAAATAACAAATTATGAATAATCAACCGAAAATAACATGTTCAAATGTTTGGAAATTATTTGGTTCAGATGAACAAAGAATAATTAAAGACTTAGACAAAAGCTTATCAATAAAAGAAGTTCAGGAAAAGACAGGACATGTAGTTGCAGTAAAAGATGTAAGCTTTTCAATTGAGAAAGGCGAGACCTTTGTAGTAATGGGTCTATCTGGTAGTGGAAAATCTACTTTAGTTAGATGTATTTCTAGATTAATTGAACCAACTTCTGGAACAGTTAAAATGGATGATGTTGATGTAACGAAAATGAGTGGAAGAGATTTGTTAGATTTAAGAAGAAATAAGATGAGTATGGTTTTCCAACATTTTGGTTTGTTTCCGCATAGAACTGTTATTGAAAATATTGGTTATGGTTTAGAGATTAGAGGAAATAAAAAAAATGATAGAGTAGAAAAATCAATGGAAGTTTTAAAAATGGTTGGCTTAGAAGGTTGGCACAACAATTACCCAAGAGAGTTATCTGGAGGTATGCAACAAAGAGTGGGTCTAGCTCGTGCACTTGCAGTTGATCCAGAAATTTTAATTTTTGATGAACCTTTTTCTGCACTTGACCCACTTATTAGAAGAGAAATGCAGGACGAATTACTAAAAATTCAAGAAAAATTACAGAAGACAATGGTTTTTATTACACACGATTTTTTAGAAGCCATAAAAATGGGAGATCATATCGCTATTATGAAAGATGGGGAGGTTTCTCAGGTTGGTACCCCAGAGGAAATTGTTGCAAATCCTAAAGACCAATATGTAAAAGATTTTTGCGAAGATGTTCCAAAATACAAAGTATTAAGCGCAAGCAAAGTAATGAGGGAGGAATGTTGTGATGACACAAAAAAATTGTTCGAAAATGGGTCTAATAATATTCCTCATGATTCAAAAATTGAAACATTGATTGATAAACTAGTAGATACAGATCAAAAATTTCCAGTTGTAGATACAAAAACTGGAAAATTAATTGGTGAAATAGATAGGGCAATAGTTATGAAATCAATGAAGTCTGCTAGTTAATCTCTCTACTAACCTTTGTACTTTTTGTTTTTATTTTATCTCTCCAAATTATAATCATTCCAGCAAATACTATTACAAATACACCTGGGAATAATTGTTCCCAAGGCGCTTCGTTAAAAAATAACCACCCTAAAATAAAAGAGGATGGGATTCCAAAGTATTCAAAAGATGCCATCTTACTCGCAGAAATTAATCTATAAGCATAAATAAAAAGTATTGCAGCGGTTCCTCCAAGTATTCCAGTCAATGTCATTAAAAAAAAGTCCTGGGTGCTTTTTATTTCTGTATGCCCAGTAGTAATAAAAAATAATATTACTCCACCAATCACATTAAAGATTAAAGTATAAAGTTGAATTTTTGCTGTTGAGTGTCCATCTGGTATAAATTTTAAAATTATTACTGTAAATGCCCAAGCAATCGCAGTTAATATTGGAAATATTGAGTAAAAACTGAATATATCGCTACCTGGTCGAACAATTAAAACAACTCCAAAAAATCCAATAAAAATTGCTGACCATCTATAAATACCTACTTTATCTTTTAAAAAAATTATCGATAAAATTACTATGAAAAACGGTGATGAAAAAGTAAGAACCATTGCAGTTGCAAATTCAAGATTAATTACTGAAATAAATATAAAGATATTCATCGATAAGAAAGCCAGCCCTCTTAAAAAGCTTAAGACAATGAATTTGTTGTTTAGGTTCCTAAAAACTGAAATGTACTCTTTTGTAAATAAAATAAGTATAAATAATGGGATTACCCCCGCAATATTTCTGAATACTGCTAACTGAATTACCGAATATTCATTACCCAAAAACTTTATTACAACCATATACATATCCACACATAGTATTGCTAAAAGCATTGTAACTATTGCTAAATATGTTTTTTTTAAATCTGTTTTTTCTGAAGAAATATTCATTTATAATTTTTTAAAATTGTATACTTTATAAAAGAAATGCAAAGTTTTAAACTTAACGAAACCGATATTCTATCCAATCAAGATTGGACGTTTCCTACTAACATTGCTTATGGCCCTGGCAGATTAAAAGAAATAGGAAGTATTTGTAATAATTTAAATATTAAAAATCCGTTAATAGTTACAGATAAAGGAAGTCCAAAATTACCATTTATTACAAATTTACAAAGCTATCTTAATAGCTCAAATATAAAATCAGATTTATTTTTTGATATATCTCCAAACCCTCGAGAAGATGAAGTTTCAAATGGAGTTAGTAAATTTAAAGATAGTAACCATGACGCTATAATTGCAATTGGCGGAGGTAGTGCTATGGATGGAGGAAAATTAATTTGCCTCACAGCAAACAATGACGTTCCATTAAGAGATTTTGAGTTTGAATTAACTCCTCCTAAAATTAGCAAAGATAACCCATTCCCAAAAATTATAACTATTCCTACAACTGCTGGAACTGGAGCTGAAACAGAAATTTCAGCTATGGTTACTTATTTAAAAGAAGGCATGAAATTTTGTATGTGGCATCCAGATGTTAGACCTTCCTTAGCATTGTTAGATCCAGAACTTACAATTGGATTACCAGCAAACCTAACCGCGTGGACTGGTGCAGATGCTTTAATCCATGGCATAGAGGGTTATTGCGTTCCTGGTTTTAATCCAATGTGTGATGGTGCTGCTTTAGAAGGTTTATCTTTGATATCAAAATCTTTAGTCACAGCTGTAGAAGATCCTAGCAACATAGTTGCAAGAGGTGGAATGCATGTTGGATCTTGTTTAGCAGGAATCTCTTTTTTAAAAGGTTTAGGATTAGTACATGCTATTGCTCATATGGTTGGAGCCGAATACAATACTCATCACGGACTAACGAATGCAATAATATTACCTGTAGTTTTAAAATATAATCTACCAGGTATGGAAGAAAAAGTTAAAAGAATGTCAGAGGCTATGCAGTTTAAAGATCATTCTGTAGATGCATTTATATCAAACATTGAAAACATTCTTGATAGAATTAAAATTCCTAAAAGTTTAAGCGAAATTGGAGTCCCCGAGGATTGTGTTGATAGAATTGCTGAAAAATCAATGAAAGATCAAGCCTATGGACAAAATCCTAAAAAAGCAACTTTAGAAGAAATAAAGGAAATTACTCTAGCATCCATTAAAAAAGCTAGGTAATTGTAAATTCTCATGCTTGAAAATAAATCAGTTAAAGAAATTATTTCTTTAATTAAGAAAAAGGATGTTTCAGTAAAAGAAATAGTTGGCTTATATTTTGAAAGAATAAAAAAATTTAATCCATCTTTGAATGCTATTGTTTCAATTAAGGATGAAGAAGAAATAATTAAAGAAGCTGAGATTAAGGACAAAAATTTTGACGAGAATAAGCCGTTATTTGGCTTACCTCTTGCCTCTAAAGATTTGCTGGATGTAGTTGGTTTTCCAACCACTTATGGTTTTCCTGGATATAAAGATTATTTTCCAAAAAAAAATTCTATAATTGTTGATCGTCAAATAGATGCCGGTGGAATAATAATTGGAAAAACAAACACTGCTGAATTAGGAGTGGGCGCTCATACAGCGAATAGATTATTTGGAATAACACCAAACATTTATGGAAATAATCAATCATCTGGTGGATCAAGTGGTGGAGCTGGTGTTGCAGTTGCAGCAAATTTACTGCCATTTGCTGATGGTACAGATATGATGGGTTCTTGTAGAACACCTGCTGCTTACGCAAATGTCTATGGTTTTAGACCAACTCCAGGATTACTTCCCGATTATCGAACAAATGATAAAAAGAAAAATCTTCCAGTTATTTCAACACCAGGATGTCTTGCAAGAACACCTGATGATATGTCTATTCTTTTAGATGTTATAGTTGGAGAACATAAAGAAGATCCAATTTCTTTCAGTTTAAATAATTCTTTTAGTGAGGTTAATTTAAGTGACCAAGAATTTTCAAAAATAAAAATTGGATGGTTATCTGACATGAATGGTAATTATCAATATGATCCAGAGGTAATTGAAATATGTAACAAACAACTAAACAATCTTGAAAAGCATAAAGTTATAATTGAAAACTTAAAACCAAAAATAGATGCTCATAAATTATGGAATTGCTGGGGCACGTTGAGAGCAAAAAGTATTTATGAGGATATTATTACAATGAATATAATAGATGTTAACGAAATGACTCCACAGGCGATATGGGAATACAATAAAGGTATCAAGCTCACAGAGGAAGATGTAAAATCTGCTCTAAACTCAAGAATTGAATTATCAAATGATGTAAATAGTTTGTTTGGTGATTTTGATTTTTTAGCTTTACCATCTCAACAATCATTTCCTTTTGATAAAAATTTAAGACACCCAGAAAAAATTAACGATCAACCAATGGATACTTACCATAGATGGATTGAAATACATATATTTGCTAGTCTTTTTTACTTACCATCAATTTCTTTACCTATTGGTTTTAATAAAGATGGATTTCCAATAGGTATTCAAATTATAGCAAAACAAAAAGAAGATTTAAAAGTGATGTCTTTTGCAAAAAGATATGAGGAAATTTTTAATTTTTCAAATCATAAACCAAAACTAAATTAATGGTCAGACACAAACATCATTTTAAAATAGCTTTTGCTTTAGCTATAGCTGCTGGATCATGGGGAGTTTATTGGCTTCCTCAAAGAATTTTAGAGGATGGTGGTCTTACAGGAGGTTGGGGAACTATTTCTCAAATGATGATTGGTATTATATTGCTTACACCTTTCTCTTTATGGAGAAAATTTAAGGGTCGAACATCAGGATTAGAAATTCCCTTTGTTGGTTCTTTAACTGGTAGTGGTTTTATATGTTACGCTTTAAGTTTTTTATTAACAGATGTTGTTCGAGCATTGATCATGTTTTACATGATACCTATCTGGACAACCATATTTGAAATATATTTTTTAAAGAAAAGACCTGGTTTAGAAAGGGTTTTAACGTTAAGTTTAGCACTTGGAGGTTTGTGGGTTGTTTTCAGTCAATCTAATATTATACCATTACCACAAAATGCAGGAGATTTGTTGGCGCTGGTCGGAGGTGTACTTTTTGGAGCTGGCCTAGTACGTTTAGAAATTACAAAAACAGATGGTGTTTTTCCTGTAATATTTTCATTTTTTGTTTATGGAACAATATTTAATATTTTTGCTGGCTTTATTTTAAAAGATTATCTAGGGCCTATGCCACCTATTGAAGCTTTCACATCAATGTTTATTTTTTTAGTTCTTATTTCAGTATTTTATTTTATTCCAACAGGGGTAGTTATCATGTGGTCACCCTCAGTATTAGGAGCAGGTCTTTGTGCTATATTATATTTAAGCGAAGTAGTTGTTGGAGTTATTTCTGCTGGTATTTTAACAGACGAAACATTTGGTTGGCGAGAAGTTGTAGGAAGCACAATGATTGTATTAGGAGGAGTTTTAGCCGTAGTGCTCGCACCAAAAGACGAAAAATAAATGCTTTTTAAAGAAAAGTTAAAATCAAATTCAAAAATATTCTTAGACGGTGGAAATGGTTCTGAAATTGCAAAATTGGGTGGTGAAATGTCTCCTGCTTTTTCTGCCTTAGCCTCAATATCATCTCCAGAAATAGTAATTAAGGTTCATGAAAAATTTATTGATGCTGGTTGTGATCTAATTACTGCAAATACTTTTAGTTCAACCAGACATAATCTTGAAAGTATAAATCGCGGAGGTGAAGTTAAAGAATTTATTATTCAATCATTAAAATTATCCAGACAAGCAATTAAAAATAAAGGTAAAGAAAGTAAAATTGGGGTTGCTGGAAGTTTATCAAATTTTTTTTCATTGAAGGAAAATGAATTTGTGCCAAATCCTAAGTACATACCTTCTTTTAAACAGGAGGAACAAAATTATAAAGAAGCTGCAAAAATTCTGAAAGAGGAAGGGGTAGAAATTTTAATTTTAGAAATGTTGCTTGATATCAATCATTCAAAAATTCTTTTGAATGCTGCCTTAGAAACTGACTTACCAGTTTGGGTTGGATTAAGTTCTTGTATAAGTAAATTTGATAATAGTGTTATTGGCAGAAATTTTAGTGCGGAAAAAGAAACTTCGTTAATTTACGATGAAACCAAATATAAAGAGCAACCAAAATTTATTCCTGATGATACAATTATATTATTAAATGACATTGTAAAATCCCTTACAAATATGGGAGGAGATGTTTATGGTATCATGCATACCTGGTTCGTAGATGCTTTTGAAGGATTGAGCATAATTAAAAATAATTGGAATGGTCCGATGATGTTCTATCCTGAAATACATAAGTTTGATACAAAGTCCCATAAAGCTATTGTGACTTCTACTGAGGAAGAATTTGCTAATGAATGTGAAAAGTTAATTGATAATCAAATTCAAATTATTGGTGGATGCTGTGGTGTTACAGACAAACATCTAAAAAAGCTAATTGAGAGATATTCTTAATTTAATATTTTTTATTAACTAAATCTATCAGCATGTTGATCATATCAATTTTATAACTTTCTTTTGTTGCTGATTTCGTTTCTAAAACAGAAAAAAAAGCGGCTACATTCCCAGTTTTAAAATTAGTTGCAAGAAACTGACCACCATATCCTGAGTGCCCAATCATGTTGCCTGAGACCATTGTAGAATTTGAATAATATAAATATTTATCTTTTGATAAATTCATGTATTTGGGTCCCACATTAACAATTGTTTCGTTTAAAAATGATGAAGATCCAACTTTTCTATTCCCAACACCAATTCCCTTTCTTGCGAAAAGTAAACCCATTCGTAAAAAGTCTCTTGTAATTAAGCAACCACCTCCAGACATCCAAGGCATACCATATCTATCTGATGCAATATATAACCCATCTTCAAATCCTGCAGCCTCGACTGCAGATAAAACCCAATCTCTTAAAGTTCTACCACTAACTTTTTCAATTAATAATCCGACCACATCAGTATTTGCAGATTTATAAAAAGCATATTCAGAATTATTAATTAAACTTTTATTTTTAGATTTTTTAATTGTATTTAAATATTCTTCCTGGCTTAGATGATTTTTAAGATTTTTAGGCAGCCTCCATCCTCCGACAGGTTCATGCATAAAGGAAGATGAGTATGCCTTAGTATAATCTTCAGTATAAGAGTTTATAACATTCATGTTTAAGACATCTTGGATCTTTGCATTTGCATATCCGCTTCCAATTTTTGGCAAATAGTGAGAAACTTTTTTATTAAGATCTATTAATCTGTTCGTAACCAATTCTCCAATAAATAAATTAACGAACATTTTTGTAATGGACATAATTGTTTGAGGCTGGTTTTTTTTAAAATCTTTGGAGTATTTTTCAAATAATATATTTTGACAGTTGCCAACAATTAATGAACAAAAAGATTTGTTTTTAGTCATCTTCTTTACTAGAGGAAGTTTAGCGATAGTTTTATTTGGTTTAGAGTTTAATTTTAATATTAAATCAGATCTTAAAAAAATACTGTATCTATTGATTTTATGTAAATTTCTATAACCAAACCTCCTTGTTTTAGGAAGGTTCCATGAAGCTTTATTATCTTTAAGGGTGGTTAATTCTGGATTTCTAACAGAGACTAATTTTTTTTTCTTCAATATTTTAATGATTTTTTTTGTTCGTATTTTTGGTGATAAGCTTCTGCTTTACAATAATTTTTTTCTTTTGATACTTTAGTTGAAACTTTTCCATCTAATTTACTGTTAACTTCGTTTAAAACTTTTTCTGCAATCAGTTTTTCTTCATCTGTATTATAAAATATTTCTGAACGGTATTGAATTCCCACATATGTGCCTTGGCGATTTACTTGAGTTGAGTCGTGTAATTCAAAAAATAAATTGACCATGTCCTCGTATGACTTTTCTTTTTCATCATACTCAACTTTGACCACTTCTATATGTCCTGTATCTCCACCACAAACTGCCTTGTATGTAACATTTGGCTCATCTCCACCACAGTAACCGCATTCTGTAGATATTATACCCTTGATGCCCTCATACTTTTTTTCGTCCCAAAAACAACCAATACCACCAATAAATGTTTTCATTATTTTTTAATTTATACTTTAGTTTTTTAAAATTGAAATGGCTTTAATCTCATCAACTCCTATTCCACAACAGCCACCTATAATTTGAGCTCCATCTTTAATCCACGTTTTTACCTCATTCAAATAATCATCTGGAGTCATGTCATCTGTAAATCTCCAATGTGGTTTTTCATAATATCCTTTATTTGGATATGCTCCTATAACTCCATCATAATTTTGTCTCGCAGTTTCGATTGCTTTTCCTGTAATGTTTATATCTGAATGAGCAACCAATATTGGTCCACTGTGTAATTTTTTAAAATTATTTATGGATATCTCAAAGTTTTCATAGACATGTGTATCAGAGTCAATTGTATCATTATATCCAAGCATTATATTTTTTTGATCGTCCATAACGCATGATACAGATAACCAAACAGGTATATTTACTTTTGTGGAACAATTTAACATTGCTTCAACTATGTCAGCTTGTGAAGACATAGCTTCTAAAATAATTAAGTCTACTCCAGCTTCAGATAAAATTTTTAGTTGTTCATGAAAACCAGGTATCATTGCTTTGATACCAAGTTTATAAAAGTTTCCAAAAGTTGATACACTTCCAGCTAATGCAGTATTGTTGTTAGTATTTTCAATTGCTTCTCTTGCAACCTTAACACTTTTTTGATTGAATTTTTCTATAGAGTCTTCATAACCATATTGTCTCATTGATATTGGAGTAGTGCTATAAGTATTAGTTGTAATTACATCAGCTCCAGCATTTATATAATCCTCATGCACTTTTCTAACTAATTCAGGATGATCAACAGAACACTTCCCACACCACATATGCTTATCCATCTCGGCACCTTTTTTTTCTAGTTCTGCGCCCATACCTCCATCTAAAATAATGATTTTATTGTTTTCTAATTTTGCCTTGATTGGGTCGTATGACATAAATTTTATTCTTTACTATTTGTAAATGCACAAATTTTATTTCCATCTAAATCACGAAGATAAGAATAATAAACTCCTGAGCCTTCTGGTCTTTCACCACCAGATCCCTCACTAGTCCCTCCAGCTTTTAAACCAATCTCATGAAATTTATCTACGTGAGATCTTGATGAAGTTAAAAATGTGATTTGTGTTCCATTTCCAAAGGTAGCATCTTTTTTGTTGAAAGGTTTAGTGACGTAAAACTCAATATCCTTGGTACCTTTTGCTCCATATGCAGCATAATCATCTTCTATTGTCTCGTTTCTGTCTAAACCAATTACTTCTA
>CACKUZ010000013.1 GCA_902603475.1 uncultured Pelagibacteraceae bacterium | reverse complement strand
TTATTTTTGTCATTTTATATGTTCTTCTGACTTGGTTTGCTAGGACCTCAGCCAAAAAAATTTCAAAATTTATAAGAATATTAATTATTTTTTCTGCAATAGTATTGGCCGTTATAATGGCCTATGCTGGAAGATATATATTTTCATTACCTTTTGTACTAGCAATCTTACCACTGATAAAAACTAAAGCTGGAATATCTTTGTTTCAACTTCTCAGATTGTGGGGTCTTTTTAGAGTGTTAAGAAATTCAGGAAGATTTAATTTTAATAATTTTAATCAATCAGTAAATAAACAAAGCTTATCCTTAGATGAGGCTTACAAGATACTAAATTTAAAATCTGATATAAAATATACCAAAACCCAAGTAATGCAGTCATATAAATCTATCATGAAAAAAATTCATCCAGATGTAAGCCCAGAGCTAACTAGGCTAGCCTCAATAGTGAATGAAGCGAAAGAAATTGTGATAAAAAATATTAGCTAATAATTGATTTAAATTTTTTAAAAATTTTCTCTGGATTAATTTTCTCTTTACCCCTTGAATTATGGGAAACATTCTCCATTCCATCTGGAATTATCGGATACATATTTGGACTGTAACTACCATACAGTAACGGTGTGTCAGACATCAAAACTATTGTTGGAACATTTAAAGCAGCAGAGAGGTGGCTAAAACTTGAATCGTTACAAATTGATATTTTACAATTTTTAATAATTGGTAATATTTCTGAAATCGAATTATTATCTAAAGAAATACAAATCTCTTTATATGATGACAATATACTTTTAAGTATTAGCTGTTCTTCTTCATTTTTACCTGTTGCTAAATAAAAAATACAGTCATAATCCTTAAGAGTTAATTCTATAAATTTTTTAAATTTATTAGCTGGTATCCTTTTTGAAGAACCAGAGCCACCAATTCCTAATAAAATGTTAATTTTATTTTTCGAAATAGAGAAATTTTGCTCAGCTAATTTAATTAAACTTTCATCAACTTTAATTTGGGGATTACTTTCTACTTTTAAATCAATTTTTTCTAACAATTTTTGAGCAGCTTCAATTACGTGTTGTTCTTTTTTTTCAAATAGGGGATACTGAAATATACTTTTAATACCTGCGATTTTACAAATAAGTCTGTATCTTATGGATGAATTAAAAATAAAAACTTTATCAAATGAATTATTTTTAATCTCATTTTTTAAATTAAAAAAGCCTGATAAACCGTTATGAAAATCATTTTTGTTATCTCTTTTTAAATAAATTATTTTTTTGATAAAATTTAAATTACTTGTATATTCCCTAGCTTTCGTACTTTCTTTTATTAAAAGTGTTACAGATGTATTATATTTTTTTGAGATTGCTTCAACGAAAGGTAAGAAAATTACCATGTCTCCAATACCCATACGGTTTTGTATAACAAGTATATTCATATGTTTTTATAACCTTTACTAATTTGAATTTTTATATAAATTTTAGCTATGGAACAAATTAAAGGTGTATATGCTGCATGTTTATCAGTGTTGGATGAAAATCTTGCATTAGACGTTAAAAACACCATTAAACACGCAGAAAATGTTATTGATTTAGGTTGCCATGGAGTCGTTTTCTTTGGCAGCACTGGTCAGTCTCAACTGATATCCTTAAGTGAAAAAATTCAATTAATAAATGAGCTACCTAAAAGCAAGTACAAAAAAAAATTTATAATTGGAACTGGACTAAATTCTTTAATTGATACGATCAATTTAATGAAAATTTCGAAATCAATGGGTTTTAATAATTTTTTAATTATGCCTCCTGCTTATTATAAATATGGTGATGAAGAAGTAATTAATTTTTATTCTAAAATAATAAATGAAATCAATGATTGTAAGATTATTTTATATAATTTTGAAAAGCTTTGTGGATATAAATTTAGTATTCAATGTGTTGAAAATTTAGTTAAAAAATTTCCTAACCAGGTCGTTGGTGTGAAAGATAGTAGCTATAATTTATTTGAAACTTTAAAAATAAAAAATTTTTCAATCTTTCCAGGATCTGAGGCAAAATTATTAAAAGGATTAAAGCTTGGATGTGATGGAATAATTACAGCAACTACAAATGTTACGGGTCACCTAGCTAGAGAAATTTTTGATAATTTTAACAATAATTTATCACTAGAAACTAATCAAAATTTGTGTGATGTAAGAATGTCATTTGATAAATATAACTTAATTTCAGGACTACATACTCTAATGGCACAAAAAAATTCAGTTTACAAAAACCTTTTACCCCCATTAAAATTATTAGATGAAGCAGAGAAAAATAATCTTCTAGCAAATTTAAAGAAACTTAATTTTAATATGGAGATATTAAAAGCAGCATAAAATGAAGTTAGTAAGTTTTTTAAATAATTTATTTAAATACGATGGCTTCGAACTTATTGATTCAAATTCAAAAAAATATGTAATTGGAAAACCTATAAAGGAAAAACCAATAGTAATTAAATTACTTGATCAAAAATTAATGCAAAAATTACTTTTATATCCTGACTTATATTTTGGTGAAGCTTATATGGATGGATCTCTAGTTATTCAGAATGGAACGATTACAGAATTTTTAGATTTAGCATTTAAAAATATTGGCAGAGGAAACATAAATTCTTACGGAGCGGTAATAAAAAAATTGAGAGGTACTTATAGATATCTTACAAGCTTTAACAAAATAGCAAAATCTAAAGAAAATGTAGCTCATCATTATGATATATCTGAAAAACTTTATGATTTATTTTTAGATGAGAATAGACAATATTCGTGTGCGTATTTTAAAAATGATAATGATACTTTAGAGCAAGCTCAAAATAATAAGATTCATCACATAATCAAAAAATTAAATATCCATCCAGATCAGAAGGTTTTAGATATTGGTTCGGGATGGGGAACTTTAGCTTTAGCAATAGCAAAGGAAACGAAAGCTAGCGTTACAGGCATAACATTGTCAGAAAATCAATTTGAATATAGTAAGAATAAAGCAAAAGAAATGAACCTATCTAATCAAGTTGAGTTCAAACTTATTGATTATCGACAACTAAACGAAAAATTTGACAGAGTGGTAAGTGTTGGAATGTTTGAGCATGTAGGAAGAAAATTTTATAAAACATATTTTAATAAAGTTTTTAAACTCTTGAACGAAAAAGGAATAGCATTGATTCACACGATTGGTTCATCGATGCCACCACGAGATCCACAACCATGGATACAAAAGTACATTTTTCCAGGGGGTTATACTCCTAGTTTAAGTGAAGTTGCAAACCCTATTGAAAACTCAGGTTTAATTGTGTCAGATATTGAAGTTCTTAGAATGCACTATGCACATACCCTTAGGAATTGGAAAGAAAGATTTTTATCAAAAAAAGACATAGTTTTAGACATGTTTGATGAAAAATTTTTTAGAATGTGGGAATTTTACTTGGCTAGTTGTGAAATGGCATTCAAATGGGGGGATCAGGTTGTATTTCAGCTTCAATTATCAAAAGATAACACCTCAGTTCCTAATACTCGGGACTATATTTATTAAAATATTACTGATAAATAATTAACAGTAATAATGAAAAAAAATAAAAAAAAAAAGTTAAGAAGAAAAAAAAAGTTACAAAAGTTCTATCAAAAATTAAAAAAAAAGTAAAAAAGAAAAAAATCCTCAAGGCTAAAAGAAAAAAAAATATTCAGAAAAAATCAATCCTAAAAAAAAAAATAAAAAATAATTTAATTACAAAATCAGTAAGAGTAGAAGAAAATTTAAAATCAAAATTAAACGTAAAAGTCAAATTTGATATTTTTGCTATTGATAGACGTCTATCTAAATTTTTTAATTCAATAGACGAAAAAATCAATGAATTTAAATCTCAAAGAAAAGATGAAAAAAGGAGATTAAAATTAATAGAAATTGAAAAAAAAGATAAAGAAAAAGAAAAAATTAATAAACAAAAAATCCTATATGAAGAAAAACAATTAAAACTAAAGGAGCAACAACTAAAGGATGAAGAAAGAATAGAAAAATTAAGAGCAAAAGACTTAAAATTATTTTTGAGAAAAGAACAAGCTCTCCTAAGAAAAGAACAATCTGAGAGACAAAAGAAATTTTTACAAGAATTAAGGATACAAAAACAGATTGAAAGATTTAGAATTAGAGAAGTAAAAGAATTAGAAAAACTTGAGAAAATTTCCTTAAAAGAAAAAAGGGAAGACTATGGAGAATTACAGCAAAGAATAGAGAATTTAAAAAATAAGTACAGACTTATAAGAGACCAAAAAATTAGAGAGAGAGTGGAGGCTCTTGGTGTAAAGACAGATGAGGCTGATGATAGATTTGCTCTCCTTCAAAAAGAGAAGGAATATAATTTAGCAAGACAGAAAATTGAGTTTGCTTTAGAAAGTTTTTATAGAAGTGCCAACAGTTTAGTTTTTCAATTAAATAAAAGATATATCACGAGACACATGTCTATTTTTAGATGTATAGACAAAAGGTTTGAGACAGGAGAAATATTTATTAAATGGGACGAGTCTTCAGATGATGAGTGGTTAATTTTAATATATATAAAGGATAATTCACCTGATAAAGGAATAATAATAGAAGATAAGACAAATGAGGAAAAAAATATGTCTCATGAATTTAAAGCCAATGAAATATTTAAAGCTTCAGACTTGATGGTAGACTCTCTCACTCAGCTTATTTCAAAGAAAAGGCAAAAACAGCAGTAAGCTATTTTTTACTCATTCACGTAAACTGAAACTCCTCTAGAATTAATGTCTACATCAAATTTTTTATGAAGAGGGGGAAAAGCTCTTTGTGAACAATCAAGTCTATCACATGTTCTGCATGATACTCCAATAGGTAATTCTGACTTTTTATCACTAAGATCTAAATTTTCAGTGTATACAAATTCTTTTGCATATTTTGCTTCACAACCAAGACCTATAGACAACATACTTTTTTTTTGTCCATATCTTCCAACACCCTTTTCTACTGTTTTAGCTATGCAAACATATTTCTCTCCGTTAGTCATTTTACTAACTGCTGCTTGAATAACACCTGGTCTTGAAAAAGCTGAGTAGACATTCCATCTTGGACAGGCCCCCCCATATCTTGGTATCTCTATACCTGATAATGAGAATCTTTTTGAAATATTTCCAGCAACATCTACTCTTAAAAAATGAAAAGGTATTCCAGGAAGTTTTGGATCTTGTAAACATGTTACTCTATGAGCTACTTGTTCGAAAGAAGTAGCAAATGTATTTTGCAAAAGTTCCAAATCATATTTTAACTCTTTGCATTCTTTATGAAAAAGAGAGTAAGGCATTAATATTGCAGCACCACAATAATTTAAAAGCGCAACCCTCGTTAATTTTTTAGACTCTTCAGTTGGAAAATTAAATGTAGCAAGGTATTCATCAATTTCTTTTGAGGCACCTTCTTGTGAAATTTGTGCTGCAGCAAAAAGTTTTTTAGTTTCAAGAGAAAGATAGTCAGATAATAATAATTCTTTATCTTTTACTTTATATATTTTTGAAAATGGTTTTCCCTCTTTAGGTATTACATCCTTTACAGTTATACCATATTCATCTTTTAAAAACTGACATAAGGCAATATATCTTGTTCTATTATTTTGTTTTACTTTATCAAATATCTGATTTGCAAATTCTTCTAATTTTGGAAAAAAATTTTTATTTTCTTGTAAAAAATCTGAAATTACTTCTCCAGGAAACGCGTTTTTTCTCCCATCAATAATTTTGCCTGAAATATTTTCCAATTTGTTAAAAATTTCATGATCTTTTTGTTTAAAGTTGTCACCTAGTTTAATTAAAGCTTTAGCAATTTTGGGATTTGTGTTAACTAAATCTTTTACTTCTGGTCCAAGAATATCAAGATCCTCAAAAAGTTCATCACCCAATAATTCAGAAATATTATTTTCAAGATTTATGTCAGTTTTGCTTGTAAGATCTGAGAGCTCTATTTTAAGTTTATCACAAACCCTTAAAAGTAAGTCTCCATCAATTTTTCTTTTTCCACTCTCTATTAGATTTAAATAGCTTGGTGAAATAGACATTTCTTCTGCTAGTTTGTTAGCTTGAATTCCTAGTTGCCTTCTAAATGCTTTGATTTTTGGACCAATTTTTGTATCAATTTGACTCATTTTACTGTTTGTAAATTTTGTAAATTTAAATTTACACAAAATTATTCAATTTTACAAGAAAAATCAATTTAATTGTAGATTTTGTAAATATTGTAAATTATAAAGTTTACATGGAAAAAAACAAAATTAACAACATCGAAAATAACTACCAAATTACTAATAAAGAAGAGCATTCTGAGCACAAGTCAAAAGGTATTTACATCAGGGACGATCATTGCGATTGGGGATCTAGCGGAATGAACGAATTTACTGAAGAATACAGCTCAAAATAGTCATTAGTCATTTCTAGTCATTTAATCAAAAGAGAGGGGTTTAAGTGTCAGCAGAAAATATTTCATATGATTTACAAAGATTTGCAGGTATTAAAAGAGATTATACTCCTGAAGAAGTTGAAAGATTAAGAGGATCAATCAAAATTGAGTATTCTATGTGCAAAATGCAGTCCAAAAAGCTTTGGAAACTGCTTAATACAGAAGCTTATGTGAACACCCTTGGGTCACTTTCAGGAAATCATGCAGTACAACATGCAAAAGCTGGTTTAAAAGCAATTTATTTAAGTGGTTGGCAAGTTGCGGCTGATGCTAACAGTGCTGGAGAAATGTATCCTGATCAATCTTTATATCCATATGATAGTGCACCAAAATTAGTTGAGACAATGAATAATTCCCTTGTTAGAGCAGATCAAATTCAACATATGGAAATGATAGACGGTGACATGGATAAAAGTAAGAGAACTGATTACATGTTGCCAATTATAGCTGATGGTGAAGCAGGATTTGGTGGACCACTAAACGTATTTGAATTAACCAAAAAATTTATTAGAGCAGGTGCTGCCGGAGTTCATTTTGAAGACCAATTAGCTAGTGAGAAAAAATGTGGTCATATGGGTGGAAAAGTTTTAGTTCCAACTGGAACAATGGTTAGAAATTTAAAGGCTGCTAGACTTGCTGCCGATATTGCAGATGTACCATTAATAATTTTGGCAAGAACAGATGCAAATGCTGCAAAATTAATCACAAATGATTTTGATGATAATGATAAACCGTTTTTAACTGGCGAAAGATCACCTGAAGGTTTCTTTTATGTTAAAGACGGAATTGAGCAGGCAATTTCTAGAGGCCTTGCTTATGCACCATACGCAGATTTAATTTGGTGTGAAACTGCTACTCCAAATTTAGAAGAGGCAAAGAAATTTGCTGATGCTATACATGAAAAATTTCCTGGTAAAATGTTAGCTTATAATTGCTCACCATCATTCAATTGGAAAAAACATTTATCTGATGAAGAAATTGGATCATTTCAAAGAAAGATTGGAGAAATGGGATATAAATTTCAGTTTATAACATTAGCTGGTTTTCATACTCAAAACATTGCAATATTTGAATTGGCAGAAAAATATAAATCAGAAGGCATGACTGCTTACTCAAAAATTCAACAGCATGAATTTGCTAGAGAAAAAGATGGATACACAAGTGTTAAACATCAAAGAGAAGTAGGCACATCTTATTTTGATGCAGTTTCAAATACAATAAGCTCAGGCAAAAGCTCAACTACAGCAATGGAAGGCTCAACTGAGTCAGAACAGTTTTAGATGATAGATTAATGTTTACTAGTGGTCTTCTTTTAATAGTAAGCTATCTTTTATTTAAATATACAGTTCAATGGATTCAATATTATAATCAAACAGATCCTAGAATGCCTGACTCAATATGGCGTTATACTTGTGATTATAAAGTTATTGGCATAAGAGATATCTGTGACCTGGATGATAAGCCATTTGTGCGACAAAGACGGAAAAGAGATAAAATTGTTACAATAATGTATTTTATTGTAGTTCTTGCTTTTGTATTTTCTATGTATTTTATGGCTAGTTTATTAGGCCTAATTCTTTAATTTTTGAATCTGATCCCAAGCTGAATTTACAGCCCTCATTTTCGCTTTACTCTCATTTATTACTTCTTGCGGAACACCTTTACTTAATAAAAGATCAGGATGATGCTCTTTACTAAGTTTAATATAACGTTTTCTTATTTCTTCGAGTGAGTCATCAGGCTTACTCTCTAAAACAATATAAGGATTAAGTTTGTCTGATGATTTTCTGCTTTCTTTAATTCCATTAATTTGAGTCTGATTTAATCCAAAAATTCTTGATATATCTTCTATCATCATTAATTCATTGTCACTTATGTGTCCGTCAGCTTCAGCAATATAAAAAAGAGTATTAATTACTTCCTCTAATACATTCATATTTCCTCTATAAACTTCTGCAATTTGTTTTGCATATGGTTCATACCCGGTACTTTCCTCTTTAGCTTTATTAAAAATTTTACCAACTTGATCTAACTCACTTTCAGGTATTTTTAATTTATCTTTAACTGCAATTAATTCTTCACGACTAACTTGTCCATCTGCTTTACTTAGCTTTGCTGACAAAACAATCAAAGAGAGTGCAAATATCTGTTGTGGCTGTGCAAAAGATCTAAATCCACTACTTGATCTGGCTCTTGACATTTTTCCACCGATTAAGGATCCTAAAAGCATACCAAAAGGTCCACCAATTGAAAAACCTAGCATTCCACCAATTATGCTTCCCCATATTGCCATTACTCAAAACTCCTTAATCTATATTCCCAATTACCCATTTTATTATAAGTTACTTTTAATATTAAATTATTTTCTGGATTATACCAAACATCAAATTCAAATTTTTTTTCATCAGAAAGACTTTCATCATTTGATTTAATATTAAAGTGTTTAGCTAAATATTCTTTACCATTAATATCAATGTTTTCATCTCCTATTAAACTCACAGTCTGTTTTTTTATACTCCCAGATAAAGGACTGATTTGTTTATTAGCTTTTAAAATTTTGTGGTTCCACCAATTCCCAATTGTACAATCTAAACTGGCTTCTCCCTTGTATGATGATCCATCTATAACGAATTTATTTATAGATTTATCATAATTTAAATTTACATATTTTTCTTTATCATTTTGAAAAGTATTAGATTTAAAAAAAACTAATTTATCATCTTTGTACTTTTCAATTGTTTCACTTAATATCGAAAAAACTGTTATGCCGAATAACTCTACTTTAAAATTAGTATAATTTTTTACGACAAATAAATCTTCATCAAATTCAAAGAAGTAGTTAGTGCTACCAATAACTTCATTATTTCTTAGAACATCCATCTCAATTTTTTTTAGACCTTCATAATGACTGCTATGTGCCATCACTTTAGAAGCAAACATAATAATTATTGATACGATAATAAAATGTTTCATTTTCATAGATTTTAGTTAAAGAAAGTATAAATAATAGCTAAATATATGTTCCTTACTATCAAAAATATTCCTAAAGTCTCATGGAGTTCTCACAAGACTTTTAATTTAAAGCCAAAATTATCTACCTTATTCTTCCTTTGTTTTGGCCTAATATTATTTGGTTTTGGAGAAGCCTTAGTCGTTATTTCATTTATTGGCAATTCTCCATGGACTGTAATGGCACAAGGAATTTCAATCAATTCAGGATTATCCATTGGAATTGTCACTTTTATAGTAAGTGTTATCGTTTTATCTTCATGGTTTTTTTTAAAACAAAAACCTGGTCTAGGTACCATATTCAATATCGTAATCATTGCAGCAATGTTAGACATAACAATCGCATTAATACCAACCCCTGAAACTTACATTATGAAATTATTAATGGCAGCAGTAGGCGTTATGATAGTTGGAGTGGGGAGTGGTATCTATTTAATAGCTAATCTAGGTCCAGGACCTAGGGATGGTCTAATGACTGGTTTACAAAAAAAAACTAATCTACCAATTGCTGCAGTAAGAGCTTTTATAGAAATTTCTGTAGCATCAGTTGGGTGGTATTTGGGTGGAACAATTGGAGTTGGAACTTTGATGTTTGCTTTTGGAATTGGTCCTTGTATTGCTTTCAGTTTGTATATTATTAATAGAATGATGAACTAGGTGGCAGTATTTTGTTTTTCGTTTCTTTTTCTTTCGTGAGGGTCCAGAATTGCTTTTCTGAGTCTACAAGACTTAGGTGTAATTTCTAATGCTTCATCTGTGTTAAGAATACTTAATTGTTCTGCAATCGACATTTGTCTTACGGGTGTAAGAACAATATTTTCATCAGTACCTTGTGTTCTCATATTCGTAAGTTTTTTTCCTTTCATAACATTAATTATCATATCGCCTGGTTTAGGAGCTAAGCCAACAATCATTCCTGTATAAACTGGATCATTGTGTGTAACAAACATTTCTCCTCTAGCTTGCAAATTAAAAATTGAAAATGCAACAGCTTTGCCTTGGTCCATAGAGATTAAAGCGCCATTTCTTCTTCCCTCCATGTCTCCCTCAAAATCTCCATAAGAGTGAAAAATTCTATTAATAACACCTGTTCCTTTGGTTAATGTTAAAAATCTACTTGTGTATCCCATTAAACCTCTTGTTGGAGCTTGAAAAATAAGTCTTTTTTTATTTTTTCCTGTATCTTTTAGTTCAACTAATTTGCCCTTTCTCCTGTTCATAGAATCTATAATTCTTGATGAATATTCTTCATCTAAATCCATAGTTATTTCCTCAATTGGTTCTAACTTTTTTGAATTTTCGTCAGTTTTAAATAAAACTTTAGGAGGA
Source organism: uncultured Pelagibacteraceae bacterium (assembly GCA_902603475.1). Lineage (GTDB taxonomy): Bacteria > Pseudomonadota > Alphaproteobacteria > Pelagibacterales > Pelagibacteraceae > Pelagibacter. The sequence continues at coordinate 11,480 of CACKUZ010000013.1, read as the reverse complement.
CTAACTGTCATTTCAAAGCCCTCTCGTCTCATTTGTGTTAATAATATTTCAAGCATCAATTCTCCTCTTCCACTTATTTCAAATGCATCTTTATTTGCGTTTTCTGAGAAAGAAATTCCAACATTGTTTTGAGCTTCTAAAATTAGACGATCTCTAATTTGAGTACTAGTTAATTTTTTACCTTCAGTTCCAGCTAGTGGTGAGCTATTTACTGTTATTTTTATAGACATTGTTGGTGGATCGATCGGTGTTGCCTCAATAGGTTCATTTACCTCTAAATCACAAATAGTATCTGCCACATTTGCTTTTTCTAATCCGGCTATAACTACGATATCTCCAGCTTCTCCAACCTCAATGGGCACTTTTTTTGTGCCTTCATATCTAAAGATTTTTGTAAGTCTGCCTTCATCTACTTTTTCACCTTTTAAATTGATTGCTTTAATTTGTTGATTTGCTTTTGCCGTCCCTTGTGAAATTCTTCCAACTAAACTTCTGCCCAAAAAGTTATCAGCGTAAAGTAGCGTCGATAACATTGCAAATGGTTTTGATTTGTCAAATTCTGAGGGCTTTACGTGATCTAAAACTAAATCTAATAGTGGGTTAAGATTTTCTCTTGGTCCGTCAATATCTTTAGAAGCCCAACCAGATCTTCCGCTAGCATATAATACAGGAAAATCCAATTGTTGCTCATTTGCATCTAAACTAACAAATAAATCAAAAGTCTCATTTAAAACTTCATCTGCTCTTTGATCGCTTTTATCTAATTTGTTTATAACAACAATTGGTCTCAATCCCTGTTTTAATGCTTTGCTTAATACAAATTTTGTTTGAGGCATGACGCCCTCCGCAGAGTCTACTAAAAGTAACGCACCATCTGCCAAACTCAAAACTCTTTCAACCTCTGCTGCAAAATCTCTATGACCAGGCGTATCAATAATATTTATTCTATTATCTTTCCAATTAATCGAAGTAGGCTTAGCAAGAATTGTAATTCCTCTTTCTTTTTCTAGCTCTCCAGAGTCCATTAATCTTTCATCAACTACTTCGTTGTCTCTAAAAGAACCACTTTGTTTCATCAAATTATCAATCAGTGTTGTTTTTCCATGATCAACGTGAGCAATGATAGTGATGTTTCGAATATTATTATTCATGGTTGTGGTTCTTATACATTTATAACTTTAATTAAAAACAAAAAAAAAGGGCAGAATAATCTGCCCTTTTAAATTTTTTAGTTAGACTTTTTGGGTTACATTCCCATGCCGCCCATGCCGCCCATGCCGCCCATTCCTCCTGGAGGCATTCCTCCAGCAGCAGCATCCTTCTCTTCTGGTTTATCAGCAACCATTGCTTCAGTCGTTACTAATAATCCAGAAATTGAAGCTGCATCTTGTAAAGCTGTTCTAACAACTTTAACAGGATCAATAATTCCTTCTTTAAACATGTCAACATATTGTTCTGTTTGAGCATCATACCCTTGAGAAGATTTGTTAGCTTCTAAAAGTTTGCCTACTATAACTGAACCGTCCACACCAGCATTTGTTGTTATTTGTCTTATAGGTGCTTCTAATGCACTTTTAACAATTTCAACTCCTGCTTTTTGATCAGATCCTTTGACTTTTAACTTATCTAGATCTTGAGAAGCATAAAGAAGTGCACAACCACCACCAACAACTATTCCTTCTTCAACAGCAGCTCTTGTAGCATTTAAAGCATCTTCAACTCTGTCCTTTTTCTCTTTAACTTCTACTTCTGTGGCGCCACCAACTTTAATTACCGCAACACCGCCTGCTAATTTAGCAAGTCTTTCTTGAAGTTTTTCTCTATCATAATCTGATGAAGTTTCTTCAACTTGTTGTTTAATTTGATCACATCTTGCTTCAATGTCTGATTTTTTTCCAGTACCACTTACAATAGTACTGTTTTCTTTATCAACTTTCACTCTTTTAGCAGATCCAAGATCAGTGATTTTAACATTTTCCAATTTTATACCAAGATCTTCAGATATAACTTGTCCACCCGTCAAAATTGCGATGTCTTCAAGCATAGCTTTTCTTCTATCTCCAAAACCAGGAGCTTTAACTGCCACAACCTTAAGTCCACCTCTGAGTTTGTTTACTACTAAAGTTGCTAAAGCTTCACCCTCTACATCTTCAGAAATAATCATTAAAGGCCTACCTGCTTGAACAACTGCTTCAAGTAGCGGAACCATAGGTTGAAGATTAGTTAATTTCTTTTCGTGTAAAAGAATCAACGGGTTTTCTAACTCAGTTGTCATTTTTTCAGCATTTGTAACAAAGTATGGTGATAAATATCCTCTATCAAATTGCATACCTTCAACTACGTCAAGTTCTGTTTCAATACTTTTTGCTTCTTCAACAGTTATAACACCTTCGTTACCAACTTTTTGCATAGCTTTAGCAATCATGTTTCCTATTTCTTTATCTCCATTAGATGAGATAGTTCCAACTTGAGCAATTTCATCACTATCTTTTACTTTTTTAGCTGAAGATATAAGAGTATTTCTAACTTGTTCTACTGCAGCATCAATTCCTCTTTTAACATCCATAGGATTCATACCAGCTGTAACATACTTACAACCTTCTTTTACAATAGCTTGAGCCAGAATAGTTGCAGTTGTAGTACCGTCACCTGCTTCATCATTTGTTTTGCTCGCAACCTCTTTAACCATTTGCGCACCCATATTTTCAAATTTATCATCTAGGTCGATTTCTTTAGCAACTGATACACCATCTTTCGTTGTTCTTGGTGCACCATATGCCTTGTCTATAACGACATTCCTACCTTTTGGACCAAGAGTAACCTTAACTGTGTTCGCAAGGATGTCTACTCCCTTCAGCATTGCTGATCTAGCATCTGAATCGAATTTTACTATTTTTGCCATTATTAAACTCTCCTTTTTTTAATTTTATTTAGAAGTAGAGATACCCATAATGTCTGACTCTTTCATTATGCTGTATTCTTTACCATCAATTTTAACTTCAGTTCCTGACCATTTTCCAAAAAGAACTTTATCACCAACTTTAACATCCATTGGTATAATTTTTCCATCCTCAGTTTTTGATCCACCACCAACAGCAACTACTTTGCCTTCTTGCGGTTTTTCTTGTGCAGAATCAGGGATGATAATTCCACCAGCAGTTTTTTCGCTGCTGTCCAAAACTTCGATTAGTACTCTATCGTGTAACGGTTTAAACTTCATATTTACTCCTTTAAATTAGATTTCATATAGATGCATGTGACGATTATTTCAAGATCTGGCCTCAAATATATAAATGAGAAAATTCAAGAATTTATTAGATTTTTAAGCTATATCTGAAATATGAGTAAAAATTTAGATGAATCAGGCTTAAAATCAATATTCAGAGAATATGACTTATTTTTCATAGATATCTGGGGCGTAGTGCATAACGGAATAAAGCTCTATGAGAATGCTGTCAAAGTTTTAAACGAATTATCTAATAATGAAAAAAAATTCATATTATTGACAAATGCTCCAAGACCCAACCTAACAGTTATTAATACTCTAAAAAAAAATGGGATTAAATGATTTTTCTGATACAGTTTTTACATCTGGAGAAGCTTCAAAAAGATATCTTTTAGAAAATTTCAATAATAAAAAATTTTTTCACTTAGGACCACCAAGAGATTTTGATTTATTTAAAACTTTTGAAGATAATAAAGTACTTAATATAGACGACTCTGATTATTTATTATGTTCTGGTCTTTTTGAAGAACATGAATATGACCTAGAGTATTACAAAAATCTTTTATCAAAACATATAACTAAAAAAATGATATGTACTAACCCTGATTTAATAGTTGATCGAGGGGACAAAAGAGAATATTGCGCAGGCACTATTGCAAAATCATTTGAAGAAATTGAAGGTAAGGTGATTTACTTTGGCAAACCGTATCCACCTGTTTATGAAATTGCGGCAGATGTAAGTAACAAAAAAATATTATGTATTGGTGATAATTTAAATACAGATATAAAGGGTGCTAACATGCAAAATTTTGATTCATTGCTTATTACAGGTGGTATACATAGAAAAGAAATTTCAAAATTATCAATTAAAAATGTACTTAAAAATTATGAAGCAAAAATTGACTATTTTCAGGAAGAATTAAAATGGTAAAAAAATTAAAGATTTTTAATAATTTTAATATTCCAGGTAAATTTAAAAAATCAATTATTTTAATAGGTAATTTTGATGGCCTACATTCAGGGCATCAAAAATTATTTGAGTTAGCTAAAAAATATAAAACAAAATATAAATCTAAAGTAGGCGTAGTTACTTTTGATCCTATACCTAAAATGTTTTTTAATACAAAAATTAAAAATTATAGAATATCGAATTTTAATCAAAAAGTTATTTATTTAAAAAAATTTGGTGTTGATTTTGTAATAAATAAAAAATTTGATAAAAATTTTTCCAAAATCACTTACTATCAATTCATAAAAAATATTTTATCCAAAAAACTTAGATCAAAGTTTATATTTGTTAGTAATAACTTTAGATTTGGTCACAAAAGAGAAGGCGATGTAGCAATGCTTAAAAAATTTGAGAATGATTTTAGTTACAATTTAATAAATCCAACGCCTTTGATTAAAAACAAAAAAATAGTCTCATCAACAATAATTAGAAAGTTGCTTGAAGAGGGAAAGCTATCAAAAGCAAATACTTTTTTGAAAAGAAACTGGGAAATTGAAGGAAAAGTTCAAAGAGGCAGAATGATGGGCCAAAAAATTGGTTTCCCAACTTGCAATATCGATATTGGAAATTATGTCATAGCAAAGCCTGGTGTTTATGCTGTAAAAACAAGAATCAATGATAGAAGAAAACTCTACAAAGGAATTGCAAATTTAGGTTATAGACCCACATTTAACCAAAAAAAAATACTTTTAGAGGTAAATATTTTTAATTTTTCAGGAAATCTTTATAATAAAAAATTATCTGTAGAATTTTTAAAATTTTTAAGAGGAGAAAAAAAATTCAAAGGTATCAGTGATTTAAAAAATCAAATTAAAAAAGATATTTTAAAAGCTAAAAAAACATAATGAGCAAGGAACATTTAAACTTACCTAAAACTGCTTTTTCTATGAAAGCAAATCTACCAAATAAAGAACCAGAATATTTGAAATATTGGGATAAGATTAATTTATATGAAAAACTAAGATCTCAAAGTAAAGGCAAAGAAAAATTTGTTTTACACGATGGACCTCCATATGCAAATGGAAATATTCATATGGGTACTGCATTAAATAAAATTCTAAAAGATATAATAATTAAATTTCATCAAATGGATGATAAAGACTCAGTTTATGTACCTGGATGGGATTGTCATGGCTTACCCATTGAGTGGAAAATTGAGGAACAATACAAAAAAAATAAAAAAAATAAAAATGATGTACCTATTATTGAGTTTAGAAAAGAATGTAGAGATTTTGCAAGTAAATGGATTAATATTCATAAAGATCAATTTAAAAGATTAGGAGTAATTGGAGATTGGGAAAACTATTACTCAACTATGAGTTTTGATGCAGAAGCCCAAATTGTAAGAGAACTTGGAAAATTTTTAAAAGAGGGTAGTTTGTACAAGGGTTACAAGCCTGTTTTATGGTCAACAGTCGAAAAAACAGCCTTGGCAGATGCAGAAGTTGAATATCAAGATCATGTATCCGACACAATCTATGTAGCCTTCCCAGTTAAAAAATCTAATATTAATGAACTTATTGGATCGAACGTTGTTATTTGGACAACAACTCCATGGACCATACCAGCTAACAAAGCATTAGCCTATAATCAAAGTTTGGATTATGTTTTATGCGAGATAGATAACAAAGATATTTTAGAAAATGAAAAAATAGTTATTGCAAAAGAACTTGTGCCATCTGTAATAAAAGATACTGAGTACTCAATTAAGATATTAAAAGAATTTAAAGGAAAAGAATTTAATGGAACTGTTTGTAGTCATCCATTTCAAAAAATTGGATATGATTATGATGTTCCAATGCTCGAGGCAAGATTTGTAACAACTGAACAAGGAACAGGAATTGTTCATTGCGCACCGAGCCATGGTCCTGATGATTTTAATTTGTGTATCAATAATGGAATAAAAGCAATTGAAACAGTTGATGACGATGGTAGGTACACGAAACACATACCAATATTTGAAGGAACCCACATTTTTAAAGCAAATGATATTGTTATTGAAAAGCTTAAAGAACTAAAAAGTCTTTTGAACAACGGGAAACTAACACATTCTTATCCACATTCCTGGAGATCTAAAGCTCCTTTGGTTCATAGAGCTACACCTCAATGGTTTATTTCAATGGAAAGTCATAATCTAAGAGACAAAGCACTTAAAGCAATAAATGACACTACTTTTTATCCTGGTAAAGGAAAAGAAAGAATTAAAGCAATGATCGAAACCAGGCCAGATTGGTGTGTCTCTAGACAGAGAGTATGGGGAGTTCCACTTCCAATATTTATTTCAAAAAAAAATGGAGAAATTCTAATCGATGAAGATGTTTTTGAGAATATTGCAAAAATATATGAAAAAGAAGGATCAGATTGTTGGTTTGAAGATAATTTTCAGAGACTGCTTGGAGATAAATATAATGCAGAAGATTTTGATAAGACTAGTGATATTGTAGAAGTATGGTTTGATAGTGGATCAACTCATTCTTTTGTTTTAGAAAAGAGAGAAGATTTAAAATGGCCTGCATCAATGTATCTAGAGGGTTCGGATCAACATAGAGGGTGGTTTCACTCTTCACTTTTAGAGTCTTGTGGAACAAGAGGTAGAGCACCATTTGAAAGTATTTTATCTCATGGATTTGTTGTTGATGGAAAAGGACATAAAATGTCTAAATCAACTGGAAATGTAATAGCTCCAGAAGACATCTTAAAAAAATATGGTGCTGATATACTAAGAATTTGGGTTGCCTCATCAAATTATGCTGAGGACTTAAGAATAGACTACTCAATTTTAGACCAACACTCTGAGTCTTACAGAAAAATTAGAAATACTTTCAGATATCTTTTAGGAAATATACAAGATGAGTATTCAAAAGTAGATTTTGATAAAATTGATTTAAATAATATTCCTGAATTAGAAAAGTATATGCTGCATAGATTGTATGTGATCGATGAAAGGTTTAATGAATACTTTAAGTCCTATAATTTTCATAATTTATATAAAGAATTATTAAATTTTTGTACAGTAGAACTCTCAGCATTTTATTTTGATATTAGAAAAGATCTTCTTTATTGCGATCCAAAAGATTCAAAAAAGCGTTCTGATTGTATTTCGATACTTAAAGTAATTTTAGAATGCTTATTAAAATGGTTTGCGCCTATCTTATCATTTACCACAGAGGAAATTTATCATTTAATTTATAAGGAGGATAATAATGGAAGTATTCATTTACAAAAATTTGTTAAAATTCCAAATCAATGGAAAAATGAAGAATTAAATAGTAAATGGGATAAGATAAAATTAATCAGAGACGAAGCAAACATTAGCATTGAAAGTAAAAGAGCTGATAAAATTATTGGTTCAAGTTTAGAGGCAAATATTGAAATAAAAATCAAAGATAAAGACATGTTTAGTTTAGCCCAGAACCATGATTTCTCTGAGATTTGCATAACATCCTCTGCTTCAATCTTAAATGATAAAAATTTAGAAAAAGAAATTGAGATCACTAGTTCAAAAGCTGCCGGGAATAAGTGCCCAGTTTGTTGGAAAATTAGAGAAAATATTTGTGAAAGAGATGGTAATTGTCATCTTTCATGAAAAGTGAAAATATAAAAAAGATAGTAATAAGTGTTTTCATTTTATTATTTATTTTCTTATTAGATAGAATATCAAAAATAATTATTCTCAACATATTAGATGAAACTGGACAAGTAGATATTTACATTAACTCTTTTCTAAATTTTTACTTAGTTTGGAATAAAGGAATAGGTTTTGGATTATTGTCCTCAGATGAAGATTTTTTTTATAATGTAGTCACTATTTTAATTGTCCTAATTAATTTTGTGATAATTTATCTATTATTTAAAGAAAAAGGATTAAAATTTTATTTTTTAATTGTTATTTTAGGAGGCTCACTGGGTAATTTATTTGATAGAATATATTATAGAGCTGTCCCAGACTTTTTTGACTTAAATTATAATGGATATCATTGGTTTATTTTCAATGTTGCTGACATATTTATAACAATTGGAATTATTTTACTTATTTTGGCTGAATTAATAAGTTATAAAAAAGTAAATGAATAAATTCTTTAAATTTTCAAATTTATTATTACTCTTATTATTTTTATATTCCTGTGGTTCAGTGGGAGAAGCCTTGCAGGGGAAAAAAAGATCAGATCAAGGAGATGAATTTTTAATCGATAAAAAAAATCCACTGTCTATGCCACCTGATTTTGATAAATTACCCAAACCAGGGGAAGCTAATGTAAAATCTACTAAGGATATTGAAAATGATCAATCTAATATAAAAAATTTACTTAAGAATACTGGTGATGAAAATGTTTCAAATTCAGATGAGTCGACATCTATTGAAAGTTCCATATTAAAAAAAATCAAATAAAAAATGTTTTCAAAAAACATAATATTTAAAAATTTCAACTTAAAAAAAAAATATTAAAGATACAAAAAAAATAAATAAAATTTTAAAAAAAAGAATTAATTTTAAGTTCTTCTTTATTTAATTCATTTACTAATAATTATAAATATAGTTTTAAAAAAAATATTATTAGGAAATATAAAAATTATAAAAGCATCAATTTAATTGGTATGGGTGGATCAATATTAGGTACCGAGGCAATCCACGATTTTTTAAAATTTAAAATTAAAAAAAAAATAAGATTTTTTAATAATCTAAATAATCAAATTAAACTTGAATCAAATACTAAATCTATAAATATAATAATTTCTAAATCAGGAAATACGCTCGAAACAGTATCAAATTTAAATTTAATTCTTAAGTCTCAAAAAAAAAATAAAAATATAGTAATTACTGAGGATAAATCTAGTTTTTTAACCTCATTAGCTAAAAAATTAAAAGCAGAAATAATTGAACATAAAAATTATATTGGAGGAAGATATTCTGTATTGTCTGAAGTAGGAATGTTACCTGCTCAATTATTGGGTTTGCATGAGGCAAAATTTAAAAGATTTAATAATTTAATTAAAAATAAATCTTTCTTAAACTCATTAGTTAATAATGTAAGTTTTATATCAAAATGTATTTCAGAAGGAAAAAAAAATTCTGTAATTTTAAACTATGATGAGGGTTCAGAAAACTTATTTAAGTGGTATCAGCAACTAACAGCTGAGAGTTTAGGTAAAAAAAATAAAGGTGTATTTCCCATTATATCATCTATGCCAAAAGATAATCATAGTTTACTGCAATTATACTTAGACGGACCTAAAAATAGCTTTTTTACATTTTTTGGAGTTATAAACGAAAAAACAAACAAACTAGATAACAGTAATTTATTCGGTAAATTTTTAAATTTAAAAAATAAAAGCTTAATTCAAATCACACAAGCCCAAAGAAATGCAACTCAAATAGTTTTTAAGAAAAAAAAAATACCATTTAGAAGTTTTGAAGTTCTGAAAAGAAATGAAGAAAGTATAGGAGAGCTTTTTTCTTTTTTTGTATTAGAAACTATTTTACTTGGAAGAGTAATGAATGTGAATCCATTTGATCAACCATCAGTTGAATTAATAAAAACTGAGACTTCAAAAATACTTAACTAAATTAATTTACAAAAAAATATTTTTGATAAACCATAATTTTTTTCTTCTATTATTTTGAGATATTGTGAAATTTTATCATCTGATTTCTTGTTTCTATGTATGATTAATATAGAATTTACATCTGCAATTTTAAGTTTTTTAATTTGATCTATTAAGCTTTTCATTTCTCCATCCTTAAAAGGAGGGTCTAAAAAAATTATGTCAAATATCCTATGTTCTAAATTTGATCCTTCTAAATTATAAGCACTATAATTATACACTTTACTTTTATTTTCTAATTTTAAGTTAAAGATATTCTGTTTTAGAATTTTTAACGAATTATGGTAATTTTCAAAAAAAAATACTTCAGATGCTCCTCTGGACAAGCATTCAATTCCAAATGATCCAGTTCCAGAAAATAAATCTAAGATTTTTGCATTAAATATTTTTGCAGATACTTTGTTTGAGTGATCTAAAATATTAAAAATTGACTCTCTAACCATATCTTTTAATGGTCTGGTTGATTTGTCTAATGGATCTGATAATTTTTTTCCTTTTAATTCTCCCGAAATAATTCTCATTTATCTATAATTCTAAAACCAATATCTTTTCTATAAAAACCATTTTTCCATCCTAAATTTTCAATTTCATTAATCACCAATTCTCTTGATTTTTTTAAATCCTCAGAAATATTTACAAAATTAAGTACACGTCCTCCTATTGCATAAACTTTATTATCAATCAACTCAGTGCCAGCATGGTAAATAAAAGTATTATTCTTCTTTGTAATTTTCTCTAAGTGGGGAATTTCTACGTTTTTTTTATATATATCTGGATATCCATTAGAGCAAAGCACAACACACATACTTTTTTTATTTTTCCACTCTATTGTTTGATTTTCTAAGTTTTCTTCACAGCAAGATAAAATTAATTCTAAAAGATCTGAGTTTAATAATGGTAAAATTGTCTGACATTCTGGATCTCCCATTCTTACATTATATTCAATTAGATATGGTTTGTTCTCTTTAATCATCAGACCGACATATAAAAATCCCTTATATGTTTTTCCCATTTCCTCAATTGCCTTAAAAGTTGGTTTGACAACACTTTCAATAATTTTTAAGTCCAAATCTTTATTTATAAGCCCTGAAGGAGAATATGCCCCCATACCACCAGTATTTTTACCTTTGTCACCTTCACCAACTCTTTTATGGTCTTGAGCAGTATTGAATTTTTTAAATGTTTTTCCATCAGATATTACAAAGTAGCTCATCTCTTCACCTTTTAGAAATTCCTCAATAAGAACTTGATTAGCTGTACCAAATTTTCCATTAAAAATTTCATCAACGGCATTTTTTGCACTATCTATATCTTCGCAAATATAAACACCTTTACCTGCTGCTAAACCATCTGCTTTTACAACAATAGGCTTGTTTGCTTTTTCCAAATATTTGTACGCATCTTTAATGGAGCCAAAAACACCAAATTGAGCTGTTGGAATTTTATATTTTTCACATATTTTTTTTGTAAATATTTTAGAACCCTCAAGTTGTGAAGAAATTTTATTAGGTCCAAATACTTTTATTCCTTTATTTGTAAGAAAGTCAACGACTCCATCAACAAGAGGTTTTTCTGGTCCTACAATTACTAAATCTATTTTATATTCATCAACAAAATTCCCTAATTTATCAAAATCATAAA
>CACKUZ010000012.1 GCA_902603475.1 uncultured Pelagibacteraceae bacterium | reverse complement strand
AACATCTACCACGACAGGTGATGGGGGAATGACACCAGAGGAAAGAGGCCAATCAAAAAATTTAGTTTATCAACTTTTGCCCTCAAGATATGGAATGAACCCAAATGATTTAAGAAAAGCAGATGCAATTGAGGTAGTGATTGGACAAGGTGCTAAACCTGGTGGAGGTGGAATGTTACTAGGACAAAAAATAGATGATCGTGTAGCAGAAATGAGAACTCTACCAAAAGGTATTGATCAAAGATCTGCATGTCGTCATCCTGATTGGACTGGTCCGGATGATTTAAAAATAAAAATTTTAGAATTAAGAGAAATTACTAAATGGAAAGTTCCAATATTTATAAAAATTGCTGGAGCAAGACCTTATTATGATACAGCATTAGCTGTAAAAGCTGGAGCAGATGTTGTTGTCTTGGATGGTATGCAAGGTGGAACTGCAGCAACACAAGAAGTATTTATTGAGAATGTAGGCCAACCAACTTTAGCCTGCATAAGACCTGCTGTAGATGCTTTGCAAGATTTAAATTCTCATAGAGAAGTTCAGCTTATAATATCTGGTGGAATTAGAAATGGTGCAGATGTAGCTAAAGCTCTTGCATTAGGAGCTGATGCAGTATCAATTGGGAGTGCAGCTATGATTGCAATTGGTGATAATGATCCAAAATGGGAAAAAGAATATGAAAAACTTGGAACTAAAGCTGGTGCGTATGACGACTGGCATGAGGGAAATGATCCCGCAGGAATTTCAACTCAGAAACCAGAGCTAATGAAAAGATTAGATCCAAAAAAAGCTGGTAGAAAATTATCAAATTATTTAAAGGTCATGTCTTTAGAAGCGCAAACTATTGCACGAGCGTGTGGTAAAAACAGTCTTCATAACTTAGAACCAGAGGATTTATGTGCATTAACTGTTGAGGCTGCAGCAATGGCTAGAGTTCCTTTGGCAGGAACTAGCTGGATACCAGGTATAAAAAAGAAATAGTTATTGATAGTTAATAAATAATTCGTAGTATAATTACTAATGCCCAAAAATTTATCTAATGTTGCTAAATCCAAAAAAATTAAATATTTTTTAATAAGTTTCGTTGATTTGTTTGGTGTATTAAGATCAAAATTAGTACCTGCACAAGCAATAAAAGAGATGCAAAAAAATGGTGCAGGATTTGCTGGATTTGCAGCTTGGCTTGATATGTCACCAGCAGACTCTGATATGTTTGCTATACCGGATCCAGATAGTTTAATTCAATTACCTTGGAATAAAGAAGTAGGTTGGCTTGCTTCAGACCTATGGATGAATGGCAAACCTGTTGAGGCATCACCAAGAGTGATGTTAAAAAACCAAATAAAATCACTATCAAATGAAGGTTACACAATGAAATCGGGTGTTGAATGTGAATATTTTCTTATATCACCTGATGGTAGTTCTATTGCAGACTCAAGGGATACTCAATCTAAACCTTGTTATGATCAATCAGCTTTAATGAGGCAATATGATTTAATAAAAGAGATATGTGATTGCATGATTACAATGGGATGGAATCCATATCAAAATGATCATGAAGATGCTAATGGCCAGTTTGAAATGAATTGGGACTACACTGACTGCTTAACAACAGCAGATAGACATACATTTTTTAAATTTATGGTTAAGTCTATAGCAGAAAAGCATGGGTTAAGAGCAACATTTATGCCTAAACCATTTGAACAACTGACGGGTAATGGATGTCATGCACATATTTCTCTATGGGATAAGAAAAAAAATAAATTTTTAGATAAAAACGATAAACTAGGGCTTAGTAAATTAGCATATAATTTTTTGGGTGGAGTTATTAAGAATGCAGGTTCATTATCAGCATTTTTTAATCCAACATTAAATAGTTATAGAAGAATAAATGCACCACCGACAAAATCTGGTGCAACATGGTCGCCAAGTAGTATTTCATATACAGGAAATAATCGAACACATATGATTAGAGTTCCAGATCCAGGAAGGTTTGAACTTAGATTAATGGATGGTTCAGCAAATCCATATTTACTACAAGCAGGAGTTTTGGCAGCAGGTATAAATGGGATTAAAAAAAGAGTTAATCCTGGAAAACCATTATTCTGTAATATGTATACCGATCACAAAAAATATCCTAACCTACCAAAATTACCAAATACATTAGAAGATTCTTTAGAAATGTTAAATTTTAATACAGTCATGAAAAATGCTTTTGGGAAAAATGTTTTGAACAGTTATATCAAATTAAAAGAAACTGAAATTGAAAATTTCAAGTCAAAAGAAAAATTTGATAAATTGAAACCTATTACAAAGTGGGAAAGATCTAATACTTTGGATTGTTAAAATATGTCTATTAATTATAGTCATATTAATAAATTTTCATCATTTATAAAAAATAAAAATTATTCATTTAGTAGAGAAGAAATATTAAGTGTATTAAATAAAGAAACTATTGATAAGGCTTTTAATACTATATCTAGTTGGGAAAATTATGAACCCACTCCCCTACTTAATTTAAATAAACTTTCAAAAGACCTTAACGTTAAAAATATCTTTTACAAAGATGAGTCAAGAAGGTTTGGACTTAAGTCTTTTAAAGCACTCGGAGGTGCTTATGCAGTAGCGGAGGTTTCAGCTGGAAGAAAGGATGTAGTTATTGCTACAGCAACAGCAGGAAATCATGGAAAATCAGTTGCTTGGGGAGCAAAAAGACTAGGTATTGCATGTAAAATTTTTATAAGCGAATTTGTTAGTGAAACAAGAGCCGATGAGATGCGAAAACTTGGGGCAGAGGTAACAAAAGTAAAAGGAAATTACGAAAATTCTTTAAATGAGTGCATAAAACAATCTAAGGAAAATGGATGGGAAATTGTACAAGATGTTGCCTGGGAAGATTATCAAAAAGTGCCAAAACTAACCATGGCTGGATATTCAGTTATGATAGAAGAAATCGCCAAACAAACTGATCATTATATAACACATATATTTTTACAGGCTGGTGTAGGAGGAATGGCCTCTGGTGTAATAGCTGGAGTTGCCCGGTATTTTAAAAGAATTCCAAAAATTATTATTGTTGAACCAAAAAATGCAGACTGTGTCTTAAAAAGTATTGATGCAGGAAAACTTATTAGAGTTGAAATAGAAAAAGAGAGCATTATGGGGGGAATGTCATGTGGAGATGTATCATTAGTCCCATGGCAAATTCTTAAAAACTCAGTAAATAATTGTCTGAGTATTCCAGATGCTGACATACCATTATCGGTTGCAATGTTAGCTAAAGGATACTTTGGTGATGATAAAATTGTTGCAGGAGAATGTTCAGCGCCTGCTCTAATAAGTATAAATGTTAGTTGTAATAACAAACAAATTAAAAAGGATCTTGAATTAGATATGAATTCGAACGTTTTATTAATTGGATGTGAAGGTGATACAGATATAAAACTTTATAACGAACTTATGTCTAAAGGATCAGAACAGTTATCAAATGGCTAATACAGCACTCGTTTGGATAAGAGATGATTTTCGAATACAAAATAATGATGCGCTAACTTATGCTACAAATCAACATGATGCTGTAACCGCAGTATTTATTTTTAATAGTAAAATTTTCGATCATAAAAGAGAGGCTCAAAAATGGTGGGTAAGTAAATCCCTAGAAAATTTTAAATCTGATTTAAAAAAATTAAATATTGGGTTAGAAATAATTAAAGAAGATGAAATAAATTTTTTTTCTAAAATAAAATCTAATAGTAAAATATCTGTTTATTGGAATAAAGTTTATGAACCTAATGAATTAGAAAAAGATAAAAAAATTGGTGCTGATTTTTCTAAGAAGAATATTGATTTTAAATTTTTTAAAGGAAATGTACTTAATGAATATAATAAAATTACGAAAAATGATGGCACACCTTTTAAAGTCTACAGTCCTTTTTGGAGAAATGCAGAGCAATTTTATTTAGAAAGACTGCCTGATAAAATAAACAAAGTTAAGAAGTGTAAAAAGATAAACACATTGTTCAAAAATCAAATAAAATCTGTGGATATTTTACCTAAATCTGATTGGTATAAGAAATTTGAAAAATATTGGGAACCTTCAGAGAAAAAAGCCCATGAAAATTTAGATGATTTTGTAAACAAAAGCATACTTAATTATGGTGTTGATCGTGACTTTCCATCAATTAAAGGTACTTCATTACTTTCTCCATATATTAGAAATGGACAAATAAATGTTGGAGATATTTGGCAAAAATGCAAAAAACTAAAATCAAATAATGTAAGTATAAAAAAATATACCAATGAAATTGGTTGGAGAGAATTTTCACATAGTCTTATAAATTACTTTCCACAAATGCTTAAAGGAAACTTAAGAAAAGAATTTGATAAGTTTCCATGGGTAAATAATTCTAAATTTTTAAATGCATGGAAAAAAGGTATGACAGGATATCCAATTGTTGATGCTGGAATGAGAGAATTGTACGAAACAGGATGGATGCATAATAGGATTAGAATGGTTGTTGGATCTTTTCTAGTTAAGCATTTAAGAATTAACTGGAAAGAAGGAGAAAAATATTTCAGAAATTGTCTTCTTGATTTCAATGAAGCAAACAATGTTGCACAATGGCAATGGGTAGCTGGATGTGGTGCAGATGCGGCACCATATTTTAGGATTTTCAACCCTATTTTACAGGGTGAAAAATTTGATAAACAGGGAGATTATGTAAAAAAATGGGTTCCTGAATTATCAAAAGTTCCTCCAAAATTTATTCATAAACCATGGGAAATGGAAAAAAAATATCAAGAAGCAATTAATACTGTTATAGGCTCGAACTATCCAATGCCAATTGTTATTCATGAGAAAGCTAGGGCCGATGCTTTGAGGGCCTTTCAATCAATTAAGAAAAAAAATTAGTCTCCGATATAATGATGAATTACAGTTCTTGTTGTTGCATCTAACCTGTGTTCGAACAAATATATACCTTGCCAAGTTCCTAGCAGTAATTCACTATCTTTTATACTTAAGGAGATTTGATTATTGGTTAATGCAGATTTGATATGAGCTGGCATATCATCCTTTCCCTCACTTGTATGAAAATACAACTTGTTGTCCATGGGTACCAACTTTTCAAAATAATTAATTAGATCTTTTTGTACATCTGGGTCAGCATTTTCTTGGACAATTAGTGAGGCACTAGTGTGTTGGATGCTAAGATTAATAATTCCATTTTTAAATTTATTATTATTAATCCAGTTAATTGTTTCATCTGTAAACTCATACAGTTTTTGACCATTTGTATTAATTTCTAGATTGTAAAATTCTTGTTTCATACATTAATTAAAGTTTTGTGATGTCAGTTCATACAATCGACTAACTGTTCTTTTGAAAGGTTTTTTCATGCTATTAGTGGATTCGAGTGAATTTAATTCAACTTCTGATTTGATCATCAATGGTATTTTATTTTCATAAATGATATCGATAAAAGTAATAAACCTTTGTTGCTGATTAGAATTACTTTCATTAAATTTAGGTAGATTTTCAATAAAAATAAAATCACTTTCGTTAGCAATTTCAATATAATCCTCAGATCCAAGATTTCTATTACAAATTTCGTCAAAAGAAACCTTAAGCACTCCTTCATGAAAGTTATCCAATACTAATTTGCGACCCTTCACATCTAATGTCTTTGTGGTTTGTTTTTTATTCTTTGTAGCTTTTCTAAAAAATTTATTAAACTTAAAATTAGATGAATTATTTATTGGTGATAAAAATCGACTTAAATTTCTATTTTTTGTAACTCTATAATCTTCCTCAATATTAAGTTCTAATTCAGAGCAATTATTTTTTAAAATATTTAAAAAAGGGATGAATTGATCTCTTTGTAATCCATTTTTATATAAATCTTTTATATTTGTATTTGAGGAAAAAATAACTTTTATATTTTCATTAAATATTCTTTCAAATAATTTACCTAGGATCATAGCATCAACAATATTTGTTACTTGAAATTCATCAAAATATAATATTTTTGTTTTGTCACTTAATTTTTTAACAAATTTTTCTAACCCATTGTCATTTCCTATTTTTTTGTTTTCAAATATAAAATCATGAAATTCAATCATAAACTCATTAAAGTGTAGTCTTGATTTTTTTTCTTTTAAACTTTCAAAAAAAAAATTTAAAATCATAGTTTTACCTACACCTACATCGCCAACTAAATAAAAGCCTAATTTACTTTTTTTCTCTTTGAATAATTTTTTAATAAATGACTGATTGAAGTTAAGATTGTAATATTCGCTTAATTTTTGGACTATTTTTATTTGATTTTCATTTATTTCTAATTCCTTATCTTCGCAGTGTTTAAGATAAGATTTTTTCAAACTCATTTTTTTGTTTTAAAATCTATCCCATATTCTGATCTTGGTCCTTTTCTCAATCCATATGGGCCTGCTAAAAAAATAGTCATTGGTTTAGTTCCTGGCTCCAGGTCAACTCTATGGAAATTGTTAGCTGATCTAAATCCTATATATCCTGGTGCTCGCCAAACTTTACCGGTTTTTAATGTTTCCCAGTATCCCCCTCTTAAAATAATTGTGATGTAAGGAAACAAATGATTATGAACGCCATCACCATGATCATCATCTAACATTTCATGTATAAGTATGTTAAATGGAAACCATTTTGGTCTATGTCTGAATAGAATGTAATACCTATTCATCCAGGGTTTTGCTTTATCAAACTCTGGATGTGAAGGGCCTCTGTCTAAAACTATTTTTTTTCTTCCTAATTTTTCTAGAATTTTTAAGATCATTATTCAATTTTGGTCAATGCATTATCTTTTATTAAATACATACTGTTATTAAGAACGTATGGTCTAGATATTTTTGAGTTATTGATTTTTGTTACTTTTTCAAGAATGCCTGTAGAAGAATTAATAGTTACTAATCTTCCATTACTTAATGATATATATGCCTTATTTTTAGCATGTATAAATCCAATTGGCTTAATCTCAAGTTTGTCTTTAAAGTTTTTTAATGCGTCTGTAATTCTTATTATATTGCCAGTTGGATCATCAATAATAAAAAGAAATCCTTCATTTGATACTGTAAAAATTAAATTTTCAATAATAGTTGGCCTTAAACTTGAATTAATTGATTGAGCCCATTTTACAGTCCCTGTTCTAGCATCAATAGAAAAAAATTCATTTTTGTTATTAGAAAAATAAATAGTATTATTTTCAAATACTATATCTGAGTTCTCAAGGCTAAACGCATTTTGATATATTGTATTTGTCTGTGTGGGTGTTTGCCAAACTAAACTACCGTTGTTTACATCAAGTGCAGTAACATCACCTAAATTATTTATAAAAAAAATAATTTCATCCTTTATTACAATTGATAATTTTTTTTCTGATTTTATAAATGAATTTTCAGTTTGAAAATTCCATAGTTCATTCCCATTTTTTGAAGAAATAGCTCTTAAAACATTATCAAAATCAATTGTGTAAAATTTATCTTGAAATACATTAATATTAGAATTGAACGATGAACTGCTGTATCTAGACCATAAAATTTTTCCTGTATTTAAATCAACAGAATATATTTTTGACAAATTATCATTTACTATTAACTTGTTATCTATCTGAGCAAAATATAAAATTGGATTAAGTTTTTTTTCTTTTTTATTATAATTATTTATTTTCCATATCTCTTTAAGATTTTGATTTAATTTAAATATAGTGCCCTTTCCATTAAAAAATATTATTTCATCAGAATTAGTAAAAAACAATTCAGGTTGATAAAATTCAAATTTTTTAATTTTACTAAATTTATAATTTGATATTTTTGTAAAATTTGTATCAAAATTAATATTACCATTGCTATTAGTCTTGTTGTTCTGAAATGGATTCTTTTTAAACTTACTTAAAGTTTTTATTTTTAAATCAGGATTAAGTTCTTTTTTTATTGGTTCTATCTTTTCAAAAATATTTATTGATCCATCACTGATCTCGTTGTTTTTTTTGGAAAGGCTACAGCTAGTTATAAATATAAAAATTAATATATATAGAAATCTTTTACTCACCGAATTCTGAACGCAATCTTTTTTTAACTTCTAATTTGATTTTAGGACTTACATTTTCTATATTCATAATTTGATCAAAAAAATCTTTGGACTTTTGTTTTTGATTTTTTGCTAAGTAAAATTCAGCCATTAAATACATTGCTTGGGGTTTCCATATACTCTCTGATTTTATTACAGGATTAAGAATATTTAATAATTCGTTTTCTTGAACAAAGTCCGAATTAAATAGACCCTTTTTATAGATAGTTAAATATTTAATTTCTTTATCAAGTGATACTTCATTTATAAGAAGGTCAAAATATGAATTTATTTCGTCTCTTGAAGTAATTAAATCTTTATCTAGAAGGAAAAAGAAAGCTAATGGGGAATATGTTTTATCTTTAGTGTTTAAGATTTCTATCAAATTATTATTTATGTTATCTTTTTTACCTGTCTCAAAATTTGTAACAATTGAATTAAATTTATTCGCTAGTTTTTCTTTACTACTTGACTTGAACTCTTGATAACCAAAAAAGGTGATCAATATTAAAATAATTAATATTAATAAAATTATTAATTGTTTTCTTTTTGATATTAAAAAATTTTTTAATTTTTCAACTCTTGTATTTGTATTAATAATTTCTATTTCTTCATCCATTAATCATATTCCTTAGAACATATTGCAGAATACCACCGTTCTTGTAGTATTCTAATTCATTTTTAGTGTCTATTCTGCACAACATTTTAATTTTTTTAATGTCACCTGTTGCATATTTAATTTCAACTTCTAAATGATCGCCAGGATTAATTCCTTTCTCAAGACCTAATACTGAAATTAATTCTGACCCTTTTAAGTTTAAATTCTGTCTATTCATATTTTCTACAAACTGCAAAGGTAAAACTCCCATGCCTATAAGATTAGATCTGTGTATTCTTTCAAAGCTTTCAGCAATTACAGCTTTTACACCTAATAGTTTTGTTCCCTTTGCTGCCCAATCTCTTGAGGAGCCTGTTCCATATTCTTTTCCACCAAATACTAATAAATCAGTTCCTCTTTTTTTGTATTCAACTACAGCATCATAAATAGGCATTACTTTTTCTTCAGGATATAATTTAGTGAAACCTCCTTCTGTACCTGGGGCCATTTCATTTTTTATTCTAATATTGGCAAATGTTCCTCTCATCATTACCTCATGATTTCCTCTTCTTGCACCATAGGAATTATAATCCTTGGGCAAAATTTGATGCTTCATAAAATAATTTCCTGTTGGACTTTCTTTTTGAATACTTCCAGCTGGAGATATATGGTCTGTTGTTACCATATCTCCTAATATTAGTAATGGTCTTGCATCTTTTATTTCCTTAAAACCCTCTGGTTCATCTGATAAATTTTCAAAGAATGGAGGTTTTTTTACATAAGTAGAATTTTCTTCCCAATTATAAATACTTCCTTTATCCACTTTAATTTTTTGCCATTGTTCTGGTCCTTCAGAGACATTTGAATATCTATTAACAAACATTTCTGGGTTTAAAGATTGTTTAAGAGTGTCCTCAATCTCTTTATTAGAAGGCCAAATGTCTTTTAAGTAAACATCTTGCCCTTTAATATCTTTGCCTAGCGGATCTTTATACAAATCCATTCTCATAGATCCTGCAATTGCGTAAGCTACTACAAGAGGAGGTGAAGCTAAATAATTAGCCTTTACTAAAGGAGAAATCCTTCCTTCAAAGTTTCTATTTCCAGACAAAACTGAAACTGCGTATAAATTATTTTCTTTAACAGCATCAGTAATATTATCTGGCAAAGGTCCAGAGTTACCAATACAAGTAGTGCAACCATAACCAACTAAATTAAAACCTAATTCATCTAAATATATGCTTAAACCAGCTTTATCTAAATAGTCAGTAACAACTTGTGATCCAGGTGCTAATGAAGTTTTAACCCAAGGTTTAACAGACAAGCCTTTTTCAATTGCATTTTTGGCTAACAGTCCTGCACCAATTAATACATTTGGATTGGAGGTATTCGTACATGATGTAATAGCTGCTATTAATATATCTCCATCTCTTATCTCAAAATCTGAGTCTTTAACTTTTGCTACTGTTGGATCAGTTTTTTTACATACATCTTCAAAAACTCTTATAAAATTTTTTGATGCCTCTGTTAAAAGAACTTTGTCTTGTGGTCTTTTTGGGCCAGAAATTGTTGGAACCACTGTAGACATATCTAGAGACAATGTATCAGTGAAAACAACGTCTTCACTTGCCCACAAATTTTGTTCTTTTGCATATTTTTCTACAATTTGAATATTCTCTTTTGATCTTCCTGAAAATTCTAAATATTTTAATGTTTCTTCATCAATTGGAAAAAATCCACAAGTAGCACCGTACTCTGGTGCCATGTTTGCAATAGTTGCTCTATCAGCAAGTGTTAGATTTTTTAGACCTTCTCCATAAAATTCTACAAATTTACCTACAACACCTTTATCTCTTAACATTTTAACTACTGTTAAAACTAGATCGGTAGCAGTTGTACCTTCAGGTAGCTTATTTTTCATTTCAAATCCAACTACTTCTGGTATCAACATTGATATAGGTTGTCCCAGCATACCTGCTTCTGCTTCAATTCCTCCAACACCCCAACCAAGTACCGATAAACCATTAACCATTGTAGTATGGCTATCAGTTCCAACTAACGTATCTGGGAATAAGTATTCTTTATCTTCAAATTTTTCGATCCAGACTACTTTTGATAAATATTCTAAATTTACTTGGTGGCAAATTCCAGTACCTGGTGGAACAATTCTAAAATTATTAAAGGCTTGTTGTCCCCATTTTAAAAAAGAATATCTCTCAAAGTTTCTGTCAAACTCAATATCAACATTTTCTTTTAATGAATTTTTTGTTGCAAACTTATCCACTTGAACAGAATGGTCGATTACAAGATCAACAGAAGAAAGAGGGTTGATGGTATTAGGATCTTTGTTCTTTTCCTTAACTGTATCCCTCATTGCAGCAAGATCAGCAACAGCTGGTATACCTGTATAATCCTGTAAAAGCACTCTAGCAGGTCTATATGCAATTTCTGTTTTGGATTTTTTTGAATTTAACCACTCTTTAATTGCCAGAATTTGCTCTTTATTAACTGTCACGTTGTCTTCATATCTAAGAAGATTTTCAAGTAAGACTTTTATTGATTTTGGTAATTTATTTATTCCCTCTAAGCCATTTTTCTCTGCTTCTTTTAGCGAATAAAAAAAATAATTTTTTCCATTTACTGATATTTCTTTTAGACAATTAAATGAATCTTGATTTCCTGGTTTCATATTTTTAGTAATAAAAAGTTGCTATACAGCTTAATAAGAGTGCCGACATAACATAATTAAACCGTTTAATAAATTTCTCATTTGTCGCGAATTTCCTCATAAATTTTCCAATTATAGTCCAAAAAATAATACTAATAACTGCAAACAAAAAGGCAATGCTTAATAGCCAAATTGAATATGAAATAAAGTTACCACCAGACTCTACATAGGTAGAAACTGCAATTATAGCAACAATTACCCCTTTGGGGTTTAGAAATTGATATAGAAATGTTTCAACAAAATTTACAGGTTTTAAATTATCACTTTCATTTGATGATTTTGAAAATGATATTTTGTATGACAAATATATTAAAAAAATAGTTCCTGTTATAATTAAACCTTTTTGAAGAATTGGATAAAGCTTAAATATATTTATTAAACCAAAATTAATTATTGCTAGCATAAAGGTAAATCCAAAAATTACTCCCAACATTAAAGGAATAGTTTTTTTAAATCCGTGATTAAATCCGGAATGAGAGGCAACAATATTATTTGGTCCTGGTGAACAGCTTGTGACAAACATAAACAAACATAGAGACAATAATTCGGGGTGCATGTTTATGCTACAGGCAAACCATTTTCTACTTTTTGGGATGGATGAACAAGAACAACTTTGCCTTCCTCATCTATAGAACCAAGTATTAAAACCTGAGAGACAATACCTGCTATATTTTTTTCAGGAAAGTTACATATACCAATGACTTGTTTTCCAACTAAATTTTCCTCATTATAATAATGAGTTATCTGTGCTGATGATTGCTTAATTCCTATATCTTTGCCAAAGTCAACCTCAACAACAAGAGATGGCTTCCTTGCTTTTTCATTTTTTTTTACCGATATTACTGTTCCTACTCTAATATCTACTTTGTCATAAATGTCGTAGGTTATTTGTTCTTTCATAAATTTAATATATAATTAAAAATAAATGAGTACAGGAAATAATTTAGAAGAAATATATACTAATTCTATTAAGATACTAAAAGATTTAATTGCTTTTAAAACTGTTTCTGGTGAAAACAATACTCAACTAATTGACTATTGCGATAATATTTTAAATTCATTGGGTGCGGTATCATTTAGAACATATGATGAAGAAGAAAAAAGAGTAAATCTATTTTCAACTATAAAAGCAAAAAAAGCGAGTGACAAAAAACCGATAATTTTATCTGGACATACTGATGTAGTTCCTGTTTCTAAAGGATGGGCAACAGATCCTTTTGATGCAACAATTAAAAATGATAAATTGTTTGGAAGAGGCTCATGTGATATGAAAGGATTTATAGCATGTGCATTGGCATACGCACCTATTTTCTCTTCTTCAAATTTAGACAGAGATATTCATTTTTCATTTACATTTGACGAGGAAACTGCTTGCATAGGTGCACCTATTTTAATTAAAGAATTAAAAAAAAGAGAAATACATGATTGTATTTGCATTGTAGGTGAACCAACTAATATGAAAATAATAGATGCACACAAAGGATGCTATGAATACACTACTTATTTTGAAGGTCTTGCAGGTCATAGTTCTCAGCCAGATAAAGGTGTGAGTGCAGTTGAATTTGCAGCAAGATATGTAAATAAACTATTAGAATTAAAAGAAAAACTTAAAGAAAGACAGCTTACAGACTCTATCTTTGATCCTCCATACTCAACTTTGCAAGTTGGTGGAATTTTTGGTGGCATAGCACACAACGTCATTGCTGATAAATGCCATGTAAACTGGGAGACAAGACCTGTTGTTAAAGAAGATGGAATTTTCTTAAATAACGAAATAGATAAATTTACAAATGAAATTCTTTTACCAGAAATGCAAAAAATTTATCCTAAATCTTCCATTAAAAAAACTATAATTGGTGAAATTACAGGTTTCGATAGAGTTCATAACTCAGAAGCATGCGAGTTTGTTTCGAGCATAACTGGAGATAATTCTAGAGATGTAGTTTCTTTCGGAACAGAAGCAGGATTATTTCAGGAGATTGGAATTAGTACAGTTGTATGTGGACCTGGATCTATAAAGCAAGCTCATAAAATTGATGAGTTTATAAAACTATCTGAAATTAAAAAATGTATTAGTTTTTTAGATGGTATTAAAAATAAATCTTTGAATTAATTCCAACCACCAATAGATTTTACTTCTAAAAATTCTAATAAACCTTCTTTACCACCTTCTCTTCCGATCCCAGAGTGTTTAAATCCTCCAAATGGAGCGTCTACGGCTAGGGAGGCAGTATTAGCAACTATCATCCCAGATCTAAGTTTTCTTGCAACTCTTTTAACTTTTTCTTGATCTTCAGTTTGAATATAATTAGTCAAACCATAAGGAGTATCATTTGCGATTTCTATTGCCTCTTCCTCGGTTTCAAATGGAATTACTGATAATACTGGGCCAAAAATTTCAGTTCTAGCAATTTCCATATTATTATTTACATCAGCAAAAACAGTTGGTTTTACGTAATAACCATCTTCTAAACCATCAGGTTTTCCAGGTCCTCCTGCTATTAAATTAGCACCCTCATCTATACCCTTTTTAATTAAACCTTGAATTTTATTATACTGTGTTTCTGATATTACCGGACCTATGTGATCTCCTTCTTTTTGAGGAATATCAACTTTATATTCATTAGCAAATTTTTTTAATCTATTAACTGCATCATCATAAATTGATTTTTCTACCAGCATTCTTGTAGGTGCATTACACGATTGACCTGAGTTTCTAAAACATCGTGCAGCTCCTCTTTCAATCGCCTCAGAATCTGCGTCTTTAAAAATAATATTTGCTCCTTTTCCACCTAATTCAAGACTTACTCTCTTAAAGTCTCTTGCTGCGTTTTGAGAAATTAAAGCTCCTGCTCTTGTTGAACCCGTAAATGATATCATATTTACATCTTTGTGACTGGTCAGTGCATTACCTGTGGTTTCTCCATCTCCATTAACTAAATTAAATACACCTTTTGGAAAACCTGCTTCATCAATAAGCTCTGCAAGTATCATTGATGATAAAGGTGCTAACTCAGATGGTTTTAAAATCATAGTACATCCTGCTGCTAAAGCTGGTATTACTTTTAAACAAACTTGATTCATTGGCCAATTCCAAGGTGTTATCAATACACAAACACCTTTGGGTTCATAAATAATTCTCTGATCTTGTGCGTGATCTCCTAAAGGTTTTTCAAAATCAAAGGCTTTAAGATACTTTATAAATGATTTCGTATGACTGGCTCCTGTACCAGTTTGCAATTTCGATGCAAAATCTTTTGGAGCTCCCATTTCCATCATTATTGCTTCTGTAGTGTCATTCCATCTTTTTTTATATAGCTCATAAAACTTTTCTAACAGTTCAATCCTCTCCTCCTTTTTTGTGAAACCCCACGTTTGAAAAGCAGTTTTTGCAGCTGATACTGCATCATCAACATCTTCTTTTCCACCAAGTGAAATAATCGCACAACTTTTTTCTGTAGCAGGATTTATTACTTGAATATCTTTAGAGTTTTTTGGTTCTACCCATTTACCATTTATATAAAAATTTCTTTTTTCTAACATATATTAAGCTATCTGTTCTTTAGGCTTTTGCAAACAAATTTGTTAATTCATAAACAATTGTTGCGGCTGCTAAAGAAGTTACTTCTGCATGATCATATGCTGGTGCTACCTCAACTACATCTGCTGAAATTAAGTTTAGTCCTGACAATCCTCTTATAACATTTACAATTTCTCTTGTAGTCATACCTGCTATCTCGGGTGTACCAGTTCCAGGAGCAAAAGCTGGGTCTAGAACATCAATATCTATCGATAGATATAAAGCATTGTCTCCTACTCTGTTTCTAATTCTCTCAACTATTTTATCTATACCTTCTGTTTGAAATTCATCACAATGAATTATTTTAAAACCAAAACTTTCATCGTTCTTAATATCTTCCCTGCTATAGAGTGGACCTCTAATTCCGACATGCATTGATGCATCATCTAAAAATAAATTTTCCTCTCTGGCTCTCCTAAATGGTGTACCGTGTGTGTAAGGTGCTCCAAAATAAGTATCCCAAGTATCTAAGTGAGCATCGAAATGGACTAATGAAACTGGGCCTTTATTCTTTTTATTAATTGCTCTAAGCAATGGAACGGCTATTGTATGATCACCTCCAAGACTAATAATCCCACCTACTTTATTTAAAAGATCCGTAGCACCAACTTCTATTTGTTTTATGGCTTCATCAATATTAAATGGATTACAGGCAATATCTCCTGCATCAGCAACTTGTTGTACTTTAAAAGGTTCAACGTCGTAACTTGGATGATAATTTGTTCTCAAATGTCTTGAAGCTTGTCTTATACTCTGAGGCCCAAATCTTGCTCCAGGTCTATAACTAGTTCCAGAGTCAAAAGGAACTCCTACAATTGCTACATCACAACTTTCAACGTCTCTTAATTCCGGCAATCTAGCGAAAGTTGATGGTCCCGCATATCTTGGTACTTTCGTTCCACTAACTGGTTGGATTGGTTTTTTATTTTTATCTTTCAATTTTTCGAGCTATTTCTATGAATAAATTCAGCTGCTTTTTTAAAATCATTGATATTTTTTTGATGCATAGAAAGCTCTTTATTCGAATTTGACGAAAATAGAATTATTAGTAAAGCAATTATAATAGCTGCAGCATAATAAAATGGCATTTTTTTCTTCCAAGATATTAAAATCTTTGTAGCGTTATCCGCTTGTTTTTTTGTTGGTCTATTTGCCATAATGCTAGTTTACCAAAGGTTTACCAGTTTTCAATGTATGTTTAATTCTATCTTGAGTTTTTTCTGTCTCTATTAGCTTCATAAATGCATCTAATTCTAATTTGTATAAATCATCCTCTGATAGAGTATTTTCTGGTGTAGTGTCACCACCACTTAAAACTTTAGCTAACTCTTTGCCAACTTCCATTCCATGATCAAGAATAATTTTTTCATTGTATAATTTCTCTAACATTTTTAACATTTTGTCATAAACGTTTTTTCCTGAAAGTTTAAAAGTACATTCGGTTGGAGGAGTAAACTCATTATTATTTTGAATAATTTCTTTTGAAACTGATAATAAGCTATTTCTACTCATTATTTTTTTATCTTCTGGTCTTAAATATTTAAGTGGTTCGGCTTCAATTGGCGAGGTAGCAGTTTTGGCATATCCAATAATATCAAATACTTTTAAAGGAGCATAATCAGGATTTTTTTTTGCTTCTTCAGTTTGAGACCATCTCCAAAGCATTTCTTTACATCCTCCACCTGCTGGAATTAATCCAACCATAGTCTCAACTAAGCCAACTACAATATTGGTATGGGATGCAACAAAGTTGCTTTGACATAAAACTTCAAAACCTCCACCCAACGCCAATCCTGATGGTGCTGATACAACCGGGTATTTAGAATATTTTAAATGTTTGCAGGTCTCTTGAAAATATTTAACAAACTTTTCAATAGATTTAAAATCTCCTTTGTCTGCAAAATTCATTGTGTAAGACAAGTTTACACCAGCTGAAAATTGCATTGCCTCGTTTATTATTATTAAAGGTTTGTCTGTTGCATTTTTTAAGCTATCCATCGAGTCATAATCTAAAGCATTAGCCTTAGTTGTGAATTCAACAATATTAAAATCATCAAATCTATAGATTTCAGCAGAATTATTTTTATCCAATTTAGTTGCTCTAGGTTTTATTTTTCCTAAAGTTTCTAAATCAGTGTATTGTTGTCTTTCACCATAAAAGTTTTCATCTTTGCTTTGAGATAAGTTTTCAAGAAACTTATTATTTTCAATTTTGTCTATTCTTTCAAAAAAATTCTTAACACCAATTTCTTTTAACATTTCAAAAGGTCCCTTAGACCAGTTAAAGCCTAGTCTCATTGCTTCATCGATATCATTAAATTTATCTGTAATACCCGGAACTAAAGATGATGCGTATTTAATAATTCTTGAAATTACAGACCAAGCGTATTCACCATATTTATCTTTTCTATTTATAAGACCAACAATATCCATTTTTTCTGACCCTAAATTGAATTTTTGTGATAGCGAGTATTCACCTGTTTCTAAGTTAATCCCCTCTAGAACTTTTTTATTATCAGACTTATTCATTCTATAGAAACCACCTTTTCCTTTTCTCCCTGTGTACCCGGTTTCTATAAGTTTTTTAACTAATGGTATTTCTTTTGCTACATTTTGAAAATCGTCAGTTTCTGGAAGTTCTTTTATAAAACTTTTCAAAACATCAGCCATCAAATCAATTCCAATTAAATCATAAAGTCCAAAAACACCTGTTTTTGGTATTCCCATTGGCCTTCCAAAAACGGCATCAGCTTCTTCAATTGTTAATTTCATTTTAAAAGCTTCAGTCATAGCCACTTGCATAGCGTAGACACCAATTCTATTTCCTAAGAAACCTGGAGTATCATTGCAAATTAATGCTCCTTTTCCTAAATCTTTTTCGCAAAAATTTTTAAGTGAGTTTATTTGATCTAAGTCATTATTTTCATTTTTTACAATTTCTAACAAATCCATGTATCTGACTGGATTAAAGAAGTGAGTTATACAAAAATCTTTTTTTTCTTCTTCTGAAAGTTTTTCTGAGAGAACTTTAATTGGAATAGAAGATGTATTTGAAGATACTATTGATCCTTTCTTTCTTTCTTTAAAAATTTTTTCATAAATATTATGTTTAATGTCAATTCTCTCAACGACCGCTTCAACTATCCAGTCTGCTTCACCAACCTCATTAAAATTATCATTTATATTTCCAACATTAATATTATTTATTTTTGATTTATCTATTAATAAAGGAGGTCTAGATTTTAAAATTCTATCCCTAGCTTTTTCAGAAATTTCAGTTGTTAAGTCTAACAATGTTACTGGAATATTTGCATTGCATAATTGAGCGGCTATTCCACTACCCATTGTCCCTGAACCTATAACTACTACTTTGTTAATTTTCATAATGAGAATAAAAGTTTATAATGAAAATCTTATTCAAGAGCAACTTAAAGCCATTAAATATTTTAATATTATTATTTAATTATTTTTGTAATTGACGGAATTATTGCCACTGCTATAGCTATTTTAAACAATTCACTTGGTAAAAAAGGATATAAACCACCAGCAAGTGCCTTGTCATATCCTATAACTGAGCCTAAATAACCCACCCCTATTATAAAAATAATTGATGTTGCAATCATAAGAGAAATTAAACTTTTAAAGTACGAGTCATTAAAATTTCTTTCTGCTAAATAACCTATAAATCCAGCTGCAATTGTCATACCGTAAAGATAACCAGCTGTTGGACCAGTTAAATAAAGTAATCCTCCACCTTTTGCAAAAACTGGAAGTCCAATAGCTCCTTCAAATAAATAAAGTAAAAGTGTGAAAAAAGCTAATTTAGATCCAAATGTCATTCCAATTATAAAGACTACAAATGTTTGCATAGTCATAGGAACTGGCCAGAATGGAACCTGTACTTTTGATGAAAAAGCTAAAATTAATGTTCCAATCAACATCAAAGAAATATTTTGGAAGTAAATATTTATTTTATAGTCTGAAAGTAAATTTTTCACTAATGTAGAATTATTTTTCATACCTAAGGTATTTAAGCACAATTAAATAAATTTTAAAATAATAAATTAATCTGTTAAAATTGTTTTTTTTGTAATTCTTTAATAGGTATATGACATCTAATAGCGTTACCACTATCAGTTAATTGCCAAGGTGGTATTTCTTTTTTACAAATATCTCCTACAATTCTTGAACACCTGCCTTGAAAACTACAACCTTTTTCAGGTGGCTTTTCTTCCACAATATCTTCTGCAACTAATTTAGGTTTTATATCAGGATCTGGTTCTAAAACTGCACCCAATAAAACCTCAGTATAAGGATGGGATGGAAATTTATAAACATCATTTGAGGGTCCTACTTCACAGAGCCTTCCTTGATAGAGGACTGCCACTCTATCACTTATTGCTCTTACAACAGCTAAATCATGTGACACAAATATGTATGTTGTTCCAAAATCTTCTTTAAGTTGTTGCAATAGATTTAATACAGCAGCTTGTACTGAAACATCTAATGCAGATGTTACTTCATCACATAAAATTATATCTGGTTTTGCAGCAAAAGCTCTTGCTACTGCTACTCTTTGTTTTTCTCCACCAGACAGTTGTCTTGGATATCTAGACATGTAAAATTCTCCTAGTCTTACTTTTTGCAAAAGATCTATAATATTTTTATTTAATTCTTCACCTTTTAATCCAAAATATAATTTCAAAGGTTGGGCAATAATTTCTTCTACTGTGTGGTTTGGATTCAAAGACTCATCTGGATTTTGAAATATTAATTGAATGATTCTTAAATCATTGGGATTTCTTTCTTTCAAATCAGATGATAAATTTCTATTTTCATCGAACCGTATTAAACCATCTTTAGTTCTGATCAACCCAGCGATAGATTTCAGAATTGTTGATTTTCCACTACCTGACTCTCCTACAAGAGCTATAGTCTCTCCTTTTTTTATATTAATATTAATGTCTTTCACCGTTGGATTGTCATCAGAAATTCTATTAAAAATTTGATCCAATAATTTTTGTTTGGCATAACTTATAGAGACCTCTGATAAGTTTAATATTTCTTTATCTTTTGAATTGTTTTTAATTTTATTTACATTTTGGTTAACCTGACTTTCTTTCAAAAGTTTTTCATAGTTAAAACATCTAACGCTAGTATTTAATTCTTTTAAAAACTCTAATTGTGGTGAATTGTTTTTACATTTATCCTCAGAAAAATTGCATCTATCGAAAAAACTGCAACCACTTTGAATTATTCCCGGTTGAGGTTGACTACCAGGCATTGACTCGGGTAGGCCAGCTAAAGATAATTTTGGTATAGATTTTAGTAATCCATGTGTGTAAGGATGAATTGGTCTTTTAAGAATATCTCTTGAAGGACCTTCTAAAACAATTTCTCCTGAATACATAACAATAATTCTATCGCTCACTTGGGCTATTGCTCCTAAGTCATGACTTACATAAACCATCGAAGTTCCTGTATCTTTTGCAATAAAATTGAGAAGCTCTAATACATGAGCTTGTGTTGTAACATCTAATCCTGTAGTTGGTTCGTCTAAAAGAAGCAGATCAGGAGTTCCAGCTAACGCCATCGCTACGGCAACTCTCTGCTGTTGTCCTCCTGAAAGTTCATGTGGATATCTAAGGGCAATTGTTTCTGGTGAAGGAAGTCTAACTTTATTTAATAATTCGGAAATTTTTTTTTCTCTTTCTTTCTCATTTAAATCAGAGTGTAATTGTAAAGCTTCATCAATTTGATAACCTATTTTTAAGTTTGGTGTTAATGCTTGACCTGCATTTTGCGGTATCATTGCTATCTTTCTGCCTCTGATTTTTTCTAAATCTTTACTTTTCATATTTAGTAGATTTGAAGAATTAAACTCACACTCTCCTCCAATCGTATATAGGCCATGTTTTACATACCCCATCATTGCTAATGCCAGTGTGCTTTTTCCTGATCCAGATTCACCTACAATTCCTACTGTTTCACCTTTTTTAATTTTTGTGCTTATATTTTTTAAAATTAAAATTTCTTCACCTTTTTTACTTTTAAATCCAATAGATAGATTTTTTACTTTTTGAATTATATCACTCATTATTAAACAGGAGCTTTAGTTGATCTATCTATACCTAGTGCTTTCGCAAAAGCGTCTGCTGTTAAATTAATACCAATTATTAGACTACTTAATCCAACAATCGGTGCTATTACAGCCCAATAAGCAAAAGACATTAAACCTCTAGCATTTGATATCATCAATCCCCAGTCTGGGGTTGGAGGACTAACTCCAAAACCTAAAAAAGATAAAGAACTGAAACCAAGTAACATCCAAGACCATCTCATCGCACCTTCTACCAAAATTGCATCTCGAACATTTGGTATTATTTCATTCCAAATAATTGAAAAATTACTGTGTCCTCTTGCTCTTGCAGATACTATAAAGTCTTTAGCAATAACATCATGCGTTGCTGCTCTAGCTACTCTTACAATTCCTTTGCCATAAAAAAAACCTAAAGCAGGTATCAATACTTCAGTAGATGTACCTAACAAAGATACAATTAATAGCATTGCTAATATCCATGGTATAGACAAAAATGCATCAACAATTCTCATTACAATATCGTCAATTTTTCCACCAACTAGTCCACAAAAAATTCCTAATAGACCTCCCCAAAGAAGTGCTATCAAAGATCCGAAAAATGTAATTGTCAAAGCTGTTCTTCCACCTAAAATTGTTCGAGTAAAAACGTCCCTACCAAGATCATCTGTACCAAACCAATATTCAGCAGATGGAGCCTGAAGCATTAAAGTTGGATTTATTGCTTTAAAATCATAAGGCGCAATATAAGGACTAATAAAAGCAAGAATAATATGAAAAATTAAAATACTTAGTCCGATGAAACCAGACGGTCTTGACGCCATAGTTATTATAACTTCAGAAACCTTCTGAAATGCACTTTTTTTCTCTTCTTTATATATGCTATTTACTGTCATTTTACTTTCTTATCTGTAAAGTCTTTAATCTTGGATTAAGCATCAACGTCATTAGATCTGCTAGTAAATTTATACTAACATAAATAGATGCAAGAATTATTGCTAAGGCTTGAACAGTGGGCAAATCTCTGTTTGAAATCGACTCAATAACTAATCTTCCAAGACCAGGATAATTAAATACAACCTCAGTTACAACAACACCACCTAATAACCATGCAATTGTTAATGCTACAACATTAATAGCAGGCAATAACGCATTTGGTAAAACATGTTTAAAAACCATTTTCCAATATGGAACACCTTTTAAAATTGCCATTTGAACATATTCACTTGCCATAACTTGAATGACACTTGATCTTACCATACGTGCCATATGAGCTGTCATAATCATTGCAATAGCAATCACAGGTAAAACAATATTTGGTAACAGTTCTAAGAATGAAACATCAGTTGGAACTATTACTATACCAGGCAACCATTCTAGCCATATTGCAATAATTAAAATTAATAGTGTAGCACTAATAAACTCTGGAATAGTCATAGCAAATATAGTAACTGTAGAAATTGCAACATCAGGTAATTTATCTCTCCAAAGAGCAGTTACAATTCCTAGTATCAAAGCAATCGGTATACCAATAAAAATGGCAGCTGATGCTAGAACTAATGAATTTTTAATTCTTGGTCCTAAAACCTCTTTGATCGGCATTTCTCCACTCAATGAATAACCAAAGTCACCTTGAATAGCATTTACTGCCCAGGATACATATCTCTCATAGGCTGGAACATTTAAACCTAGTCTTCTATAGCAGGCTTCTAATTGTTCGCCAAACGCTTGTCTTTCAAGATATGTTGTACAAGCATCACCTGGTAAAATTTCTGTTCCAACAAAAGTGATTAAAGATACAATAAATAAAGTTATAAAACCTAATAGAATTCTTTTAATAATTAAAAAAAGCATAAGAACACTTAAATTTTAAATTATTTATATAGAAATGAAAGAGGTTTTACAGGCCTACTTAAAGGCCTGTAAAACAAAAATTATTAATCAACGCTTACTGTGTGCCATCTAATTGAAAAATACTCAACTTCATCAAGATTTTTAACTTTAGAAGATGTGACAACAAGTCGAGAAACATGATAAGGGATCATAGTTCCAGATTCTTCCCATAATGTTTTCTGAGCATTAATATATGCTTTTTTTCTTTTGTTGAAATTTAACTCTCCTCTAGCTTCAGCTAAATTCTTATCAAAAGAAGCACTTTTATAGAAAGACTCGTTCCATTTTGCTTCACTATGATAAGCTTCATGCAAAATACTGTCTGCAGGTCTTTCATTCCAACGTGTCATTGCTACTGCCTTTTTCATCCAAGTTTCATTCCAATAACTTTTTGAAGGTGTCATTTGGATATCTGCTCTAATGTTAGCTTTAGCAAATTGTTGTTGTAAAACCTCAGCAATAGTTGGCCATGTTGGTTCTTTTGTAGAAACATGAATTGTCATATCAATACCATCAGGATAGCCAGCTTCTTTAAGAAGTTTTTTTGCAGTTGCTGGTTGAGGTGGACAATTCTTCTCCATTCTGTATTGGTCAGAAGGTGCAACGGGAGTATCACATGATACTGTTGCTGCTCCAGCCATAACTAAATCAACTAACTCTTGTCTATCTACAGCTATTCTAACAGCCTTTCTTACTCTAGGATCATCAAATGGCGCAACATCAGTTCTCATCACCATACCTCTCCAATTTCCTGTTGGTATAACTGAAACGTTAAACTTTGAATTACCATCAAATATTTTTTTCTGATTGAATGGAACATATCTATTCATATCTATTTGACCAGTAAGTAAAGCTTGAATTCTAGCTTGACCATCTGGGATAGCTATAACATGTACCTCAGAAAGTTTAGGTGCTCCTTCCCAATAATCTGGGTTTGCTTTAAGAATTGTTGTTCCTTCAGCATCAAACTTTTCTACTATAAAAGGTCCAGTTCCAATACCTGTTTTTCCAATAGTATCACCTGATCCATTAGGTATCATTCTTAATCTGTAATCAGTTAGTAAAAGTGGAAAATCTGCAAAAGATGTGTTCAACTTCATTTTAACTGTGTGTGAGTCTACAATCTCAATATCTGTTACTGCACTCATGCTTTTCTTTGCAGGCGAACCAATTTCAGGATCTTTAACTCTCATCAAAGAATATTTTACATCCTCTGCATCGAAATCAGATCCATCATGGAATTTAACACCTTTTCTTAAGTTAAAAGTCCATTCTGTTGCATCTGCATTTCCTGACCAGTCTGTTGCTAACTCAGGAGATGTAACCCCTTTAAGATCTTTTCTTACAAGACGGTTCTGTGTCATTATTACTACCTGAAACAGTCGTCCTTTAGTAATTGCATCTAAATTTGTATCTTTTCCAAAACCAACATCATGAGATAATTTAAATACTCCACTTGATGCATTAGCAAAAGAAAACGTTACTAATAGTGATACCAATGAAACTGATATCAATTTAAAAATGTTTTTCATAATTTCCTCTCTTTAAAAAAATAAAAGGTAACAATTAGCAACTTATATAGCAACAGTGAAAATGGTTCTTTTTTATTTGTTTTATTGATGTATTTTGATTATTTAAAAAAAAGTAATGAAAGATTTAATCAATAAATATAGGTTTACCGTTAAGCCTGTTAGCCTTGAAAATTCTAACTCTTTGGAGCTTGCAAGGTCAATTAAAGTTCATCCACTAACTTATCAAGAGCTACCCTATGACCCTGAATATTCTAATTATGCTGGAAGATTAACACTTGAAAAATTGTCAAATGTTAGTTCAGAAGAAATGTATTGGAAAGGAAGGCGAGAAATAATATTTAGACATACTGGTGAACATCCATTTGAAATATCTGGTCCAGACTCATTAAAATTATTACAAAAAATATTTCCAAGAGATGTATCAAAAATATCAAAAGGAAGATGTTCCTATCAATTTGCTTGTTATCATGATGGTGGAATGATTACAGATGGAGTTCTATTAAAAATTGATGAAGATAAATATTGGTTTGCTCAAGCAGATGGAGATCTTTTTTCTTGGTACAAAGCTCACTCTAAAAATATGGATGTTGAAATAAAAGATCCTGACGTATGGGTAAGTCAAATTCAAGGCCCTAAATCAATGAAACTTTTAGAAAATATAGCAAAAGGATTTTCTGAAAATGACTGGAAATATTTTGATTGGAAAGAATTACAAATCTTAGATCAAAATGTAATTGTAAGTCGAAGTGGTTTTACAAATGAGCTAGGTTGGGAAATTTATTTTCGACCTGAAAATGAAACTGAAAAAATTGGAGATTATATTCTTGAGGAGGGAAAAAAATTAGGCATGATTTTAGTAGCCACTCCTGGTTTTAGATGTAGAAGAATTGAGGCAGGTCTACTATCTGCAGGGCAAGATTTTACAAAAAAAACAAATCCATTTTCAGTTGGTCTTGGGCGTTTTATAAATTTTGATAAAGAGGATTTTATTGGAAAAGAAGCTCTCATGACATCAGATAAAAAATGCAAGACATGGGGAATTAGGGTTGCAGAAGGAACTGCTATTAAAGGTGAAAATATTAAAATTAACAAAAAAATTATTGGTAAAATAACT
>CACKUZ010000011.1 GCA_902603475.1 uncultured Pelagibacteraceae bacterium | reverse complement strand
CAATCGCAATATTTAATTTTTCTGTATCATTTATAAATCCTGGTGCAATAACTTTAATAAATGATGGCATAAATATTTCAATTATTAAGATTGTGAAGAACAATCCTAATAACAATAAATTAAAAATTGTGTTAGCAAATGAGCTTGCATTTTTTTTTCCTTTTATAAGTTCTGAAGAATAAGAAGGAACAAATGCTGCATTGAAGGTTCCCTCTGAAAATAATCTCCTGAATGTATTTGGAATTCTAAAAGCAACAAAAAAAGCGTCTGCTAAAGGGCCTGAACCAAGGTATATGGCTATAAAAAAATCTCTTAAGTAACCAAGAGCTCTACTTAATAATACAAATAGACTAAAGGTGCTTGTTGACTTAATGAGGTTCATAAATCATATTAGTCCTAAATTTACCTTAATAGTATATTTAATTTAACTAATGAGAAAAAATAAAATTGAACATTATTCAGATAAAGAGGCTCTTGAATTTCATAATTCAAATAAATCTGGCAAGATTGAGATAAATTCGTCGAAACCAATGACATCAAAAAGAGACTTGGCTTTAGCTTACTCTCCAGGGGTAGCAGCGCCAGTTAAAGAAATTTATAAAAATCCTGAAAGAGCATACGATTATACAACTAAGGGAAATTTAGTTGCAGTAATAAGTAATGGATCCGCAATTTTAGGATTGGGAAATTTAGGAGCAATTGCCTCAAAACCTGTAATGGAGGGTAAAGCAGTATTATTTAAAAGATTTGCAGATATAGACGCAATTGATTTAGAAATTGATAGCAAAGATCCTAAAGAAATAGTTAATAGTATAAAAAACTTTGCTGTTAGTTTTGGAGGAATTAACCTTGAGGATATTGCTGCTCCAGAATGTTTTATAATTGAAGAAAATTTAAAAAAAATACTTGATATTCCAGTATTTCATGATGATCAACATGGAACAGCAATAATTACATCAGCAGCCCTAATTAATTCAATACATATTACAAAAAAAAAAATTTCTAAAATAAAAGTAGTTGTAAATGGTGCAGGTGCATCTGCAATGGCGTGCTCAGATCTATTTTTAAAATTAGGAGTAAAGAAAAATAATTTAACAATGATAGATAGTAAGGGAGTTATAAGTTTTGATAGAAAAGGATTAAATAAATGGAAATTAAAATATGCAAAAAAAACAAAGGATAAAACTCTGAGCGATGCTTTAAAAAATGCAGATGTTTTTTTAGGATTGTCGTCAGCAGGTATTCTTAAGAAAGAAATGATTAAAACAATGGCAAGAAATCCAATTATATTTGCATGTGCTAATCCTGATCCAGAAATTTTACCAGAAGAAGCGTATAAAATTAGAAAGGATGCAATAATAGCAACAGGTAGATCAGATTATGCAAACCAAGTTAATAATTTAATTGGTTTTCCTTATATATTTAGAGGGGCACTTGATGTTAGAGCAAAAACAATAAATGAGGAAATGAAAATTTCCGCAGCTAATGCAATTGCAAAATTAGCTAGGGAAAGGGTCCCAGATGAAGTTGCAGCAGCAATGGGAGGAGATAGGCCTAAATATGGTAAAGATTATATTATTCCTTCTACATTTGATCCAAGATTAATAAGTGTAATTCCAGTAGCAGTAGCAAAAGCTGCAATAAAAAGTGGAGTTGCAAGAAAAAAAATTGAAAATTTTAATTTTTACTCTGAACAATTGAAACAAAGATTAGACCCATCGGTAACTATTTTACAGGGGATAAATTCTAAAGTTAAAAAAAATCAAAAAACCGTTGTATTCGCTGATGGGGAAGACGAAAATACTTTAAAAGCTGCAATTGCTTTTAAAAATAGCGGACTAGGAACTCCTATAATTGTTGCAAAAGAAAATATTGTTAAAAAAAGATTAAAAGAAATTGGATATGGAGAAAATTTAGATATTAAAATTGTTAATTCTACTGATAAAAAAATGAGAGATAAATATTCAAAATTTCTCTTTAAGAAAATGCACAGAGATCAGGGTTTACTTGAGAGGGATTGTGACAGAATGATTAGAAATGATAGAGTTATTTGGTCATCTTGTATGGTTGAATGTGGAGATGCAGATGCAATGGTTACAGGCAATACCAGAAGATATTCCCAATCTTTAGAAAAAATTAAAAAAGTAATTCCTGTTAGAAAAGGTGAAATCATGTTTGGATTAAACATGGTAGTGAGTAAAGGAAAGACTGTATTTATTGGAGACACATCAGTAAATGAATATCCATCCTCTGAGGAATTGGCTGATATATCAATTTCGTCAGCAAGAGTTGTAAGATTATTTGGATTTGATCCTAAGGTAGCATTTTTATCTCATTCAACATTTGGACAACCAATAACTAGTAGAACAAAACATATAAGAGACGCCGTAGAAATATTAAAAAAAAGAAAAGTAGATTTTAAATTTGATGGCGATATGCAGCCAGATGTTGCTCTTAATGAAGAATATTCTGATTTATACCCATTTTCAGAGATTGTGGGAAATGCAAATATTTTAATAATGCCTGGTCAGCATAGTGCAGCAATTTCAAATAAAATTATGAAAACATTGGGTGGTGCTAAAGTTATTGGTCCTCTATTAATTGGTCTAGCTCAACCAATAGAAATTGCTCCATTAAGATCTTCTACCTCAGAAATATTAGATCTAGCGTCTGTTGCTGCATATTCAGCTGGCATTATTAATTATCAAAAAACAAAATAAAATATATATTATTTCTTAAGAACTCTTAAATCTTCAACTAAGAAAATACTTGTAATTACGTCCTCAACATCAAGAATTTGCTTGGCTTCTTTAGTTACCTCATCTCTTTCAGTTTTATTTTGTGCTATACCATAAATATAAATATTTTTTTTATAAGTATCTATATTGTAGTTAACTGATTTAATTTTTTTATTACCTATTATAGCCGCTCTAAGTTGAGAGGTTATAAGAAGATCTTTGGCAGATCTTTTAAAATCAAATTTTTCTTTTATTTGTAAGTCATTATTTACCGATCTAGCACCTTTGATTTCCCAAGCTAACTTTGTAATTTTAAGTTTATCTTCAACAGAATTTACTTTGCCAGTAAGAAATATCCTTCCATCAAGAATTTTAGTTTTTACTGATATAATATAACTTTTATCTGCTGATACCAGTTTTGCCCTAAGGTTTTGTTGCATTAATGAGTCATCTATTTGCGTTCCTAAGCTCCTAGGATCTAACGCAATTGAAACTCCAGTTCCTAAAACTCCTGTGGATGAATAACCAACACATCCTGAAAAAATTACAAAAATAAATAATATAACAATTTTTTTAAAT
Source organism: uncultured Pelagibacteraceae bacterium (assembly GCA_902603475.1). Taxonomy (GTDB): domain Bacteria; phylum Pseudomonadota; class Alphaproteobacteria; order Pelagibacterales; family Pelagibacteraceae; genus Pelagibacter. The sequence continues at coordinate 22,504 of CACKUZ010000011.1, read as the reverse complement.
TTCATTTTTTTAATTCAAGGCAATACTTATAAATAAGTTTTTTAGAAATTTCTTTACCTTCGGAAATTTTTTTTACAATATCTTTTATGGACATTTTTTTAATTAATCGATCTATCCTTCTTTTATCTGATTCTTCAAGCTCATTAAAACTTAATCTTTCTTTTTTTGATTCAGAAATAATAACTGTTATCTCACCTTTTCTTGAAAAATTTACATTTGATAACTCTTTGATTGAAGTTCTTATATATTCTTCATGATATTTTGAAATTTCTCTACAAATTAAAATATCTCTGTTCAAAAAAAATTCTTTTATATCATCGATTCTTTTATGGAGTTTATTTGGTGATACGAAAAATATAATCGAACAATCGAGTGATGATAAATCTTTGAATAATTTTTTAGTTTGACTTTGTTTTTCAGGAAGAAATCCACAAAAGTAAAATTTATCAGAAAAACCACTTATTGATATTGCAGCACTAACTGCAGACGCTCCTGGAAGTGGAAAAATACTAATCCCATTTTTTACACATTCTTTAACAAGTATTCTGCCAGGATCAGAAACAGCAGGTGTTCCTGCATCTGAAACCAAAGACACTATTTTTTTATTTTTTAAAACTTCCAATACTTTTTCTAAATTTTTTTTTTCATTAAATTTATGATTAGAAACAAGTTTTTTATTTATTTCAAACTTTTGAAGTATTTTTTTTGTAACTCTTGTGTCCTCACATAAGATTAAATCAGAATCTTGAAGGATTTTGATAGCTCTAAATGAAATATCCCCCATATTTCCAATTGGTGTGGCAACACAATATAGCCCAGGTTTAAATTTATTGTTGTTTAAATTCATATGAATTATTTAATTAAATATATTATTAGAACCTAAATGAAAACTTTATTTAAATTATTATTATATTTGCTATTAAGTTTCTCTCTTTTTAATCAAAATATATTTGCATCAGAAAAAATAAGGATTGGATTAATTGTTCCTTTAAGTGGAGACAATTCTTTAATTGGAGAAAAAATTATTAAATCAATGAGAATGGCTATAAACAAAATAAATGATGATAGAATTGAAATAATTCCAAAAGACACAAAATCAAATCCAATTGATGCCTTAAAAGTATCAAAAGAATTGTATAAAGATGGTGTTAAAATAGTTATTGGACCTGTATTTAACGAAAGTACTAAATATCTTGATGACCTAGAAGATGTAACTTTTATATCTTTTACAAACAAATTAATTGATAACCCAAAAAATGTTATTAGCGCAGGTGTTAACGCTATATCTCAATTACAAACAATAGAAAAATTTAAGGACAAAAATAATTTATCAAAAAGTATTTTTTTAATTCCAAAATCACAGTTTAAAAAAGAAATAGAGGAAGCAATTAATAAAACAAAGATTAAACACAAAAAGGTATTTTATTATGACAGAGAACCAACAAGACTAACTAAACAAATAGAGGATAAAATCGAACTTAAATCCATCTTTAGACATAAGAGGAATACTCCTGACAATGTATGATAAGAGAAATAAATTATCTGGTGAGGTTGAGACTGAAGCGAGAAACTATTTTAAGGATAAAGTTTATAACACTGCAGTTCCAAGAAATGTTAGATTATCTGAAGCACCCTCACACGGTGTTCCAGTTCTGATTTATGACAAAACTTGCCCAGGCAGCAGAGCATACTCTAGTTTTACAATGGAATTTTTAAATCAAGATAAACTAGTGGAGAGTGCAGCATGATTAATCCGTTTAAATCAAAAAAAGGACTTGGAAGAGGATTATCTTCCTTAATAGGGGATAGCGAAAAAATTGATAATAAAAAAAGTGTCTCTATAGGCTCACTAATTAGAAATAAGTATCAACCCAGAAAAAAATTTGACGAAGTGAGTCTAGAGGAATTAACTAACTCCATAAGAGAGCGAGGTATTATCCAACCAATCATTGTAAGACCATCTACTGATCAAGAAGATAAATTTGAAATAATAGCTGGAGAAAGAAGATGGCAGGCAGCCCAATATGCAGGGCTTCATGAAGTTCCAGTAGTTGTAATTAATGTAGATAATCTTAAATCATTAGAATTTGCGATTGTTGAAAATGTTCAAAGAAAAGATTTAAATCCAATTGAGGAAGCCGAAGGTTATAAAAGATTAATAGATGAATTTAGTTACGATCAGGATAAGGTATCAAAATTCATTGGTAAGAGCAGAGCACATGTATCGAATTGCCTAAGACTGTTATCTCTTCCACAAGAGTTGATAGAATTAGTAATTGAAGAGAAATTATCACAAGGCCACGCAAAAATCTTAGTTGGATTAGATAATGCAATTTTTTTAGCAAAAAAAATTATTTCAAAAAAATTATCAGTAAGACAAGCTGAAAGTTTAGTGCGTATTTTGAAATCAAATTCTAATAGTCCTTCACAGAAAAAAGATCCAAATATCACAAATCTCGAAGAAGAGTTAACAACTAAAATTGGAATGCGGGTATTTGTTAAGAATAAAAGAAATAACTCTGGAACAATTAGCTTAGAGTATAAAGGAGCTGACCAGCTTGATAGGTTGGTAGAAATTATTAAACAACATTATTAGTAATTGCTTACAAAATTGGAGACAAAAAGCATGGAATTTGAGGCATTTTTCTTAATTAAAGCTTCTAAGTCATTTATTTTAAATATTATCTCTTTCACCTCATTAGTCGACCATGATTGAGCTTGTTTCTTTACAATATCCTTCTCTTTCCAAAATATAGGAGGCTTGAAGCTAGATATAACTTGATCAATGTTTAAATTATTATCTGTTTCGGTTTTTATTTTTAAAAGTCTTTTTGATTTATTTAATATTGTTCTTATTATTAACATACAGTCTTCTGAAGAATAATTATTTTCATTTAGAATTGTTGAAACTTTCTTTGAATTTTTAGCTAAATAATTATCTGATAATTCAAAAACACTGTAATTTTCGGTAAGATTAGAAAGTTTTAATACATCCTCTATACTTAATTTTTTTCTACTGATTGATAGGTTTTTTAATTTAGATAGTTCATTCTTTAAATTTATTCGGTCACCATTTGATCGTTCAATAAGAATATTTTTAATTTCTTGAGAGAGGTTCAATTTATTATCTTTTAAAAAATTATTTATAATAAAATTTAATGATCGGGAGTCATCTTCATAAACAGGTGTACAAATTAGCTGTTTTTCCTTTTCAAATAAATTTCTTAATTTTGATTTTTTTTCTAAGTTTGAGCATTTAATTATTATTTTTGATTCAATTTCTTTTCCCTCCAACAATTCAATAATAATATTGGATAATTTATCTGTACCTCGTGAAATAATAATTAATTTCTCACTCTCGAAAAGAGATTTGGTTAGCAAACTTGATATAAATTCATCTTTTTGATTTAATATTTCCTGTTCATCATATTTTAACACCTCGCCTTTATAATTTTTTGTATAAAAACTACTTATTATATCTTGTTTGATACCCTCATTGTTCCCGTATATTAAATGTATATTTAACTTTGAAGTAACTAATTTTTCTAACTCGAAACTTTTAATTATCATCTAAGTTAATTATAGATGAAATAATATTATCGCTTATATTTCCTGTTATATTTTCAATAATAATTTTCTCACTTTGTTCAAGTTTAAATAAATCAGAGTCGTTGTTGTAAATATTATTTTTTTCTATAGTTTTTTTCAAAAGTAAATTTTCATTAAAAATAATCTCATACTGAACTGTTATTGTAAGTTCATATTTAAGTGGATCTCCCTTAGAGTTTTTGGATACAATATTTCTCTCTTTTTCCGAATTTATTAAAAGTTTATACTCTTTTTTTTTTAAGTTTTGATTGTTTCTTATACGATTAAATTTTTCTCTTAGAATTTTATTTATATCTTTTTCTCCTGTTAAAAGTATTTCATTAATCTCAAAATTATAATTTTTTTCTGAAAAAATTGGACTATAAGAGCAAGATGTTAATCCAAGTATCATAAAAACTAATAGAATTTTCGTTAAGGTTTTATTCATTTATTAAAAGGTTTATTAATCTATTTTTCACAAATATAATTTTATCAATAGATTTATCTTTTACATACTTTTCTGATAATTTATTAGACTTTATTATCTTTAAAAGACTTTCCTGATCCATATCTCTACTTTCATTTAAAATTAGCCTTTTTTTTCCATTTATTTGGACAACATAATCAACCTTTTCTTCTTGTAGTAATTTTTTGTCTGGTATTGGCCACTTAACTATTTCTTCATATCCTAAATCATTTAAACACTCTGAAGCAAAGTGAGGTATCGCAGGTGAAAATAATATTACTATATTTTTATAATTTTTCTTAAGTGTTTCACTATCTAAATTGCTTTCAATTTCTTTATTAAGGAAATTATAGGTCTCATATATATTTGCGATAATCACATTATAATTAAAGTTCTCAAGGTTACCAGTAATTTTGTTTATCATTTGATTAGTAAATTTTTCCAAACTTAAATTTTGCTTAGATATTTTTATATTATTATTAATTTTATCTTTAATCTTTTTGTGAAGTGCCCATAGTTTTTGTAAAAATTTATAAGACGCAACCATTCCTTGCTCTGACCACTGAACATCTTTTTCTGGAGGACTATCAGATAATATAAATAACCTTACAGAGTCCGCTCCATAATTATTTATTATATTTTCCGGGTCGATAACATTTTTTTTAGATTTAGACATAGATTCAGAAGGACCAACTTTTATTTTTTGGCTAGGATTATTTTTTTTTTTAAATTCATTTCCAACAAATTCAATTTCATCTGGACTAACCCAATTATTATTTTCATCTTTATAAGTTTCATGACAAACCATACCCTGGGTAAATAATCCCTCAAACGGTTCATTAAATTTAAAACTATCATTTTTATAGCCTAGAGCTTTCATAAAAAAACGTGAGTAAAGTAAATGAAGAATTGCGTGTTCTACACCACCTATGTATTGATCAACAGGCATCCAGTAATCAATATCTTCTTTTTTGAATCCATAGTTCTGATTTGTTGGGGAACAAAATCTAAGATAATACCAAGATGAGCACACGAAAGTATCTAAAGTGTCAGTTTCTCTTAAATATTTTTTCCCATCTATATTTATATTTTTCCAATCATTTTTTGCATCAAGTGGATTACCCTTAAAATTCAAATCTACATTCTCTGGAAGTTTTACTGGTAAATCTTTCTTTGGAATTTTGGTAACATTTCCATTTTCATCATAAGCCATTGGTATCGGACATCCCCAATATCTTTGTCTTGAAACACCCCAATCTTTTAATCTAAAATTAATCTGTTTTTTTCCAATATTTCTTTCTTCTAAAATATCAATTGTTTTGATGATAGACTCTTCTGGCGCTTTAAGATTGTTTAGGAATCCAGAATTTATTAATATACCAGGACCTGAGTATGCTTCATCTTTGACTTCATATTCATCGCCTTCATTGTCTGGTTTAACAACAGTTTTAATATCTAAACTATATTTCTTTGCAAAATCGAAATCTCTTTGATCATGAGCAGGGCAACCGAATACTGCACCAAATCCATAATCCATTAAGACAAAATTAGCAAAGAAAACAGGGACTTTTTGGCTTGGATTTATTGGATTTATTGCCATCATATTTGTTTTGAAGCCAATTTTTTCTCCGATAGCAATAGCTTCCTCAGTAGTACCAGTTTTGGAACATTCTTTTTTAAATTCTTGGAATTTTTTATCTTTCGCAAAATATTTTGAAATTTCGTGATCTACTGAAAGAGCTAAAAATGAAAATCCAAATAAAGTATCTGGTCTTGTGGTGAAACATTTTATTTCTTTTACAGGTAGATCTCCTTCAGTCTTAAAAGCAATTTCACATCCAAATGATTTACCAATCCAATTTTTTTGCATGACTTTAACTTTATTTGGCCAATTTTTTAAATCATCTAATCCATCAAGTAATTCTTGAGAAAACTTTGAAATATTAAAAAACCATTGATTTAGTTTTTTACGCTCAACAACAGCCCCAGACCGCCACCCTTTACCATCAATCACTTGCTCGTTTGCTAGAACTGTCTCATCAACTGGATCCCAATTCACATAATTTTCTTTTCTATAAACAAGCCCTTTATCGTAAAGTTCCAAAAAAAATAATTGTTGATGTTTGTAGTAATCTTCTGAACAGGTTGAAATTTCTCTATCCCAGTCAATTGAAAGTCCAAGTTTTTTAAGTTGATCTTTCATTGTTGAGATATTTTTATTAGTCCACTCTTTTGGATCTAATTTATTTTCTCTTGCAGCATTTTCAGCAGGCATCCCAAATGCATCCCAACCCATTGGATGTAAAACATTAAAACCTTTTAATGCCTTATATCTTGATAAGACATCCCCTATTGTATAGTTTCTTACATGTCCCATATGAATTTTACCAGATGGGTAAGGAAACATTTCTAAACAATAAAATTTTTCTTTTGATTTATCTATTTTTGAAGCAAAAATCTTTGATTTTTGCCACTTTTCTTGCCATTTTTTTTCAACTGTTTTAAAATTATATCTTTCAGAATTCACTTAATTTTTTATTACCTGGTTATTTAGAAAGTCTTTTTGAACCTTTATACTCTTTAAAATTTTTATCTTTATTTTGTTTTTTGTAAATTGCTGCTTTCGACAAAATTTCTTTTTTAAGTTCAGCAACAAGTGGACCAGTTTTTTGACTTACTTTACAATTAATTATTTGATTACATTTTTTATAAAAAACCTTTATATCAAGTGCATCTGTTCTAACTTCATTTGTTAAAAAACGTATTGAAATTTTTACAGACTCGTCCAAATTATTTCCATCTGAATACCAATCTGTTATGATAATTCCTCCACTGTAATTTACTGAAGATAATGGCATAAAATCAATTGTATCAAGTGATGCCCTCCATAGTTCATTTGCACTTGCAAATAAAAAATCTCCACCTTTTCCGAAATTATCTTTAATGGCTGTGTCTAATCTAAATCCTCTACCTTCCTCAAGATTTTTTTTAACTCTTAATTCTGGATTTGGTGGATTTTCACGAGCATCTCCTCCAGGCATTCCTTCGCATGAAACTAGTAAAATCAAAACGAATCCAAAAAAGACGAAAAATCTCACTTTTTTTAAATATGACATTATTCTTTCCATAAATTGGTTTTAGTTTAAAAAACTCAAAAACAAAAAGGATTTTTTCAAATATATCAAAAAATACCAATAAAATGGGAATTTTTAGTGATGTATAAATGCAACACTATTGCAAAATAAAGTCTTAAATATAATTATTAAAATAAAATACTTAAATTAATTGGTAAATAGTACCTGTTTAATATTAAACAATTAACGAAAGGTAATAATATGGACAATCTAAAGAAAATAGGTTTGACTGCATTAGGAACTGTATTAGTTGCATCTTCAGCGCAAGCTGCAGATATTACTATGTCAGCAACTAGTAAGATAACTTATACTGGAGCTGATAATGGTGACGATGGTAACACATGGTCTATGTCAGACTCAATCTCTTTCTCTACAACTGGAGAAATGGACAATGGTTTCACAATAACTCATGGTATTGAGTTAGATGGACCAGCAATTGACGCTAACAGTATCGCTATAAACACAGGTGATATGGGAACATTAACATTTGTTGGTGGTGGAACTACTGGAGTAATTACTCAGTGGGATGATTTAACTCCAAACGCTAACGAAGAAGCACACGCAGCTGGACCATACAATGGAACTGCATCTTCAGTACACGGTGGTGGAGCTCAAACGCATAACTTATTCATTTATGACTACACAATAACTGATGGTGTTGAGTTTAAAGCTTCGTATGCACCTTCAGGTCTTTCTGGAGCTGTAGAAGGTTCAACTGAATACGGTATTAAATATACTGGTATTGACGGTTTAACTGTTTACGCTGCAATGGGTGAAAACAATGATGCTGCAGCAGGAGTTGATAACGTAAACTTCGCAGCAATCTACACTGCTGGTGCTATGTCAGTTGGTTTCCAAACTAACGATGTTGACCATGCAACTGCAAACTCAGATAGAGACTCAACGATGATCGGTATCTCTTACGCGGTAAGTGATGATCTATCTGTATCATTGAACACATCTACAGTTGAGCACGAAAGTTCAACATTAGATGACCAAGAAGCAACTGGTGTTTCATTCTCATACACATCTGGTGGAATGACTGTATCTGGTTCTTACGGTTCAATGGATAACGTAGGTGGAACAGGAACTGTAGACAATAATGCATACGAAATGAATGTAGCATTTGCATTCTAATTGTATTGTTTAAATACTATATAAAGAGGCCCCTTTTTAGGGGCCTTTTTTTTTGTTTTCAAAATAAGAAATACCCGCAATACCTTCAGCTTTAGTTAACTTAATTAGTTTTTCATTCTTTTGTGAAATTCCCCCAAGAGCTACAAATGGGTTTTTTGAAAATTCTGAGACTAACTTAAACTTATTAATACCTAAGAAATTTTTATTTTCCTTAAATATTGACGATAAAAAAATTAAATCGATTTTTTGAATTTCCTTTAACCTGATTTCTTTCAGATTATGAGCTGAACCCAAAAGTACAAAATTTTTTTTAAATTTATAACTTAGATGTTTAAAGCTAGAATTAAATGAAGGAATATAAGCTCCATTTAGATTTAATTTAATTGATAATTTTAAATTATTAGAAATAAAAAACTTCAATTTTTTATTTCTACAATAGTTTTTTAAGTTAAGTATTTCTTTTAAATCATAATTTTTTTTATAATTTCTATAGATAATTGTGGTATTTTTGCTCTGTTTATCCAAGTTTCTTTTGTTAAATTTATCTATAAAGTAATATTTTTTAAGAATTTTTTTATGCATCAGACTGTTGAAAATCTATTATCTATTCAATCCTCAATCAAATCAAAATTACTTGAATTAAATGAAAAAAATAAAATTCCCAAAATAATAGCAGTATCTAAAACTTTTAAAATTGATCATATTTTACCTCTTATTGAATATGGTCATATAGACTATGGTGAAAACAAAGTTCAAGAAGCTATTGAAAAATGGACAGATATTAAAAAACAAAATGAAAAAATAAAGCTTCATTTAATTGGAAAACTACAAACTAATAAGGTTAAATTTGCTGTCAAAATTTTTGATTACATCCATTCTTTAGATAGTGAGAAATTGGCAAAAAAAATTGCTGAAGAACAAAAAAAACAAGATCTAAGACCCAAAATTTTTATTCAAATAAATCTTGGAGAAGAGAGTCAAAAATCTGGAATAGTGAAGGAGAACTTATTAGATTTTTATAATTTTTCTAAAGATTTAGGACTTAATATAATTGGAACTATGTGCATTCCACCGTTTGAAGAAGACTCGCTAAAATTTTTTTCAAAAATGAGTGAATTAAATAAATTAATTAATTTAACAGAGCTAAGTATGGGGATGTCTTCAGATTATCTTAATGCAATAGAGTTTAACTCAACTTTTTTGAGAATTGGATCAAATATATTTGGAAAAAGAGGTTAGCTTATTTTTATTTTAGTTTTTTTATTAATTAATTTAGCTAAAATTAAAAAGTCTTTTTTATCAAGTGCCACACATCCTGATGTAGGCTTAAAATTCTTTGTTAGATGTATGAAAATTGCACTACCTTTTGCTATTTTAGGTTTTTTTGAATTATAATTTATTGGAATAATAAAGTCATATTTATTATCTTTCCTAAATAATTTTTCGTATCTAATCTTTTTATTAATTTTAATTAACTTATTATAATATTTTTTACTATTAACATCATCACACCATCCCATATTATTTTTAATAGGAATACATTTTAACTTTGTTAAAGGTTTGATATTCCGGTCTTTCCTATAATATAAGTTCCCTAGAGAAAATATTCCAATTGGTGTTTTTTTGTCTCCCTCAACCTTTTTTTTTGTAATCCCCTTAACTCCAATTGCACATCTGAAAATAAAATCGTCAAATACAAGTGTTGCTTTATCTTTTAAAATAATTGTCATATTCTATATTATATATGAATAATCAAACTTTAGTAATTTATGATTTTGAAATTTTGTACCAGATATTGACTGAAATAGATGAGCACATCAGTTTTAATTTACTTAATATAAAAAAAATTTCTGAATTAAATTTAAAAAATGAAAACAACTATTTAATAATTTCAAATAAAAAATTAAAAGGTTTTGAAAATCAAATAACTATAAATCATTACCCAATCGGTATCATTAAATTAATTGAGAGTATTAATATTAAATTCTTAAAAAAAAAATACAATCAGCAATCCGAGATAGATCTTGGACTTTATAAATTAAATTTAAATTCAAGAAAAATTTTTAATAAAGATAAAAGTTTAGATTTAACAGAAAGAGAGTCTAATATTATTATTTTTTTAAATAACTCAAAAACACCAGTTAAAATTAGTAAATTACAAACTGAAGTGTGGGGTCATAATTCGAAATTAGAAACACATACGGTGGAAACTCATATCTATAGGTTGAGAAAAAAAATTAATGATATTTTTAGTGACAGTAATTTTATAAAAAGTTCAAAATTAGGCTATACAATTTAGTGAAATCAAGAGAGTCAAAAATTCAGGAAAAACTGGGTTTAGCTATTGAAAATCATAAAAATAAAAAATTTCAATTAGCTGAAAAATTATATAAAGAAATACTAGCTCTAAACAAAGATCATGCAGAGGCTAATTATCAATTGGGTACATTATATTCGCAATTACAAAATTTTAATCTCGCTAAGCCACTACTTGCTAAAGCTCACAAGTTAAGTCCTAATAATCCAAATATAAACCTCCATATTGGTAATTTATTATTGAGTACAGGAGAGCCATCAGAAGCGATAAATTATTTTGAAAAAGTAATTCAAAAACAACCTAATTTTTCATTAGCACATTTTAATAAAGGTATAACTTTATATAATCAAAAAAAATATAATGATGCTGTAAAGTGCTTTGAAAAAGTTATCGAAATTGAACCAAATAATATTAATGCTTACAATGTTCTTGGAATTATTTTCCAAGAGATTGGAGAATTTCAAAAATCTTTATCTTATTTAAAAAAATCACTTAATATTGCACCCAACAATTTACGTGTAGTTAATACAGTTTTAAATTTATTTAAATCTATTCAGCTGTCCAATTTATCTGAGAGTAATAGTTCTGACTTAATTGAATTATTTATTTTTCTATTTAAAAAAAACACGATTGATCATAATGCATTATTTAATAATGCTAAAAATCTTATTTTTTTTGAAGAGTCTAAAAATGAAGTTGAGCAACTTATAGATACAAATGCACCATTATTAAATAATAATCTAGTAAAAACAGCACTAAAAAAAGAACTTTTTTTGCTTATTTTACAAAAAGCATTATTTAGAGATAAATTTTTAGAAAAATTTTTATGTTATACAAGAAAAGAATTTCTTTTTTTAATCAAAGATCAAAATAGAAATGAAAGTTTAATAAAAGAGTTTGTAGATTTTATAATTTCTTTTGCTGAACAATCGTTTTTAAATGAATACTTATTTTTCCAAACTGATGAAGAAATCAAAATAATAAATGACTTAAAAATCCAAATCGAAAATGGTAAAAATATCAATGAATTGGATATTTCTATACTGGCGTGTTATTTACCCTTAAGTAGCTCTAAAATAATTATCAATAAATTAGAAAATTATACTTCAAAAAATACTTTGTTTAATGACCTTTTACAAATGCAGATAAAAGATCCTTTGAAGGAAAATGAACTTAAAAGTAGTATTGATTCTTTCGATAATATATCTGATTCTATTTCAATAAAAGTGAGAGAGCAATATGAGGAAAATCCATATCCCAGATGGAGATATGCAGACACAGCACCTAAAAACAAGTTTTTAGCAATTTTAAATAACAATATAAAACCAAACAAAATTATTTCAAAAGATGACAATCCTATAAAAGATGTACTAATTGCTGGTTGCGGTACTGGACAACAATTAGTAAGCAAAACCTCATATGAGAATTCAAGAATTCTAGCTGTAGATTTAAGTCTTTCAAGTTTAGCATTTGCAAAACGTAAAATGCAGGAATTAAATCATAGTAATGTTGAGTTTTTGCATGGCGATATACTTAATTTAAAAAATCTAAATAGAAAGTTTAGTGTCATTGAGTGTGTTGGTGTACTTCATCATTTAAAAGATCCTGAGGAAGGTCTTAAAATATTATTAAGTATATTAGAGCCTAATGGTTACTTAAAGCTTGGCCTATATAGTGAGTTTGCAAGAAAACATATAGTTGAAACAAGACAATTTATAAAAAAAAAAAATATTGAGAGTAATATTTTAAATATTAGACAAATTAGAGAAACTATTAAAAACGATAAAAAAAATACATCATTTCAAAAACTTAATTATAATTATGATTTTTATTCAACATCTAATGTCAGAGATTTAATATTTCATGTACAAGAGCACAGATATACTTTACCACTAATTATAAAGTTACTTAGAAAATATAATTTAAAATTTTTAGGTTTTACAAATTCGTCAAATAAAAAGGAATATGCCAAACATTTCCCTAATGATTTAAAGTGTACATCACTTGAAAATTGGCATAATTTTGAAATAAATAATCCAGATATATTTAAACAAATGTACCAATTTTGGGTAAAAATAAATGACTAAGAGCAAAAACTTTGTTGCTAAAGACTTATTTACAAAAAAATATAAACCAAGAATTGTTAAACCTAAAAAAGGTAAAGGTAGTTTTAAAAGAAAGAAAAAATAATCTTAAAGTCTAGCCCCAATTTGTTGGATAACTTTAGAGGACATATCAGTCCCTTTATCTAAACTTTCTTTTAGTGACATATTATTTACATGTCCATGTAAAAAACCTGCAGCGAAAAGATCTCCAGCTCCAGTTAAATCTACAATTTTAAGACCTTCTTTTATTCCACATTCAGCAACTTCATCTCCATTAATGGCTACAGCACCTTTTTCACCTCTTGTTAAAACAATAACTTTTCCTAGTGATTTCGAAAAGTTTATTACTTCATCAAAAGATTTTGCATCTATAAGAGACATTATCTCTTGCTCATTGGCAAAAGTTATATCTAATTTATTTTTAACTAATTCTAAAAAATGAGTTTTATGTCTATCAACACAGAACTGATCTGATAATGACATTGCAACTTTGTTTGCACTTTGAATTGCTTTTTCGAAAGCTTTTTTAGGTTCTCCTTCATCCCAAAGATAACCTTCTAGAAGTATTATTTCACTTTGTTTAATTGCATCCGAACTTACATCATTTTCGTTTATTTTTCCTGCAGTTCCTAAAAAATGTGCACATTGTTCTCTCCGAGTCAGGTGTAACTAATATTAAACATGTTCCGGTAGGTAGTTCTTCTTTTTTCTTTGAATAAAAATATTTAACATTCTCTTGCTTTAGACCATCTTCATATTTTCCACCAAGGTCGTCATCATTCACTTTACCAATAAATCCAACTTCGTTCCCTAATTGAGATAAACCAACTATTGAGTTAGCAACTGATCCACCTGAAACAGTTTTTTCTATCTTAAGATTAGATAATAAATCTTTAAATTCTTTGTCGTCAAAAATTAATTTCATAGTACTTTTTGTTAAATTATTTTTAGTGATAAAATCATCTTCAACTTTGCAAATTACATCTACTATTGCATTGCCTATTCCTAGTATTTTCATTATTTATGCTTTCTTGGTTATAAGTGGTTTTTTTCTGTTAGGATAACAAGTAGTACAGATTTTACAAGATAAACCATAGCATTCTCTAGCCTTACAGTATTCTCTTCCATAATAAATTATTTGGAGATGCAATTTATTCCAATACTTTTTAGGAAAAAGTCTTTTAAGATCTTCTTCCGTTTGAACAACATTTTTTCCATTAGTTAAGCCCCATCTTTGCGCTAGCCTGTGTATATGAGTGTCTACTGGAAAAGCAGCATATCCAAACCCTTGAGACATAACTACACTAGCTGTTTTATGTCCAACACCTGGTAATTCCTCAAGCTGTTCAAACGTTTTAGGAACCTTGCCGTTGTATTTTTCAACTAAAGTTTTTGATAAATTATAAACACTTTTTGCTTTAATTCTAAAAATACCAATACTTCGTATTAGTTTTTCAATTTTTTTTCTTCCTAATTTAACAAAGTGTTCAGGCTTATTATATTTTGGATATATATTTTTAGTGACATTGTTAACATTTATGTCTGTACACTGTGCAGATAAAAGAACAGATACAAGTAAAGTAAAAATATTTCTGTGTTTAAGAGGAATTGGGGTCTTTGGATATATTTTATTTAAAGTTCGAAGAACAATTTTTGCTCTTTGCTCCTCACTCATTTAAAATTTAAAACATCACGCATAGAATATAAACCGGGTTTTTTTTTCATTAACCATTTTCCAGCTGTTAAAGCTCCTTCACTGTATAAAGCCCTATCAAATGCTTCATGATTTAATGTAATAATTTCTTTTCCGCTTGAAAATTTAACTTCGTGCTCACCAACTGTTTTGCCTTTTCGTATGGAGTTAAAATTTATTTTTTTTCCATAAGGAAAATTTTTTTTATTTAGATATTTTTTTCCAAGTAAATTATAAAAATCTTTATTTTTGCCAATAGCAATTCCTTTACCTAACATTAAAGCAGTTCCCGAAGGATGGTCTATTTTATGTTTGTGATGAACTTCATATACTTTACTTAAAAAATTATTTCCTAATGATTTAGATGCTATTTCAGTTAAATACATTAATAAATTTATACCTAAACTCATGTTGCCAGCCTTTAATATTGGGATTTTTTTTGAAAATTTTTTAATAAGATTTTCTTCTTTCTTAGAAAATCCAGTTGTACCAATAACAACTCTTTTTTTTAACTTTGAAGCAATTTTTAGAATTTCAAAAGTGCATTTAGGAACTGTAAAATCGACAATTAAATCAACATTTTTGAATGAATTTTCATTATTTATACTAGGTTTAATTCCAGAAATTTTTTTTTTTATTAATCTATTTTCTGTAAGTGTTGTTAGCTTAAAATTTTTATCAAATCTTGAAGATTTTATTAGTTGTTGGCCCATTCGTCCCATGCAACCAGATATCGCTAAATTTACTTTGCTCATTAAATTTTTTTAATATATTTTTTTAACAATATACAACAATTATGGTTATTAAATACCTTTTAAAATTATTTTTGGTTTTTATTTTTTTCGTGTCTATCAATCCATCTAAAGCTGACTTTTTTAAAGATATTACATCTTTGATTGAAAATAATGATTTAAGACTGAGTTACGGTGTGTCTGTTACAGATGTAAATCAAGATAATAAATATGAATTTATCGTTACTGGATTTGGTTTTTCAAACTTAGCGTTGTCTTACCAAAATGGGAAACTTATAAATATAAATAAAAATGAAATCTTTGATGATGCTAAAAGAAAAACAATTGGAGTTGCTGCTTGTGATATTGACCAAGATGGGTTTGAAGAAATATATTTCTTAAATACCGATACCTACAGTGGAGAAAAAAAATATTCAGATAGATTGATTGATAGCAGTAGTGATGGTTTTATTGATTTATTTGAAAAAGATATTAATAAAAAAAATTTAAATTTAACTGCTGGTAGGTCAGTTGTTTGTGTTGATAGAAATGGTGACGGAAAATATGGCATATATGTTGCCAATTATGGGGGTCCGACTAGGTTTTATGAACAAAGTTCCGGGCAAATACTAGATTTAGCAGAGCAGCTGAAAATTGATAAAATAACTGGTGGAAGAGCTGTAGTTGCAGGCAATATTTTATCAGGAAAAACTGACATATTTGCTGCTAACGAAAGAGGAAAAAATTTTTTATATTATAATTCTGATGGTTTATTTCAGGATATAGCTAAGGACTATAAAATTGATGACCAATATGAAAATGGAAGAGGTACAACTTTATCAGATATACTTTATAGAGGAAGATTAGACATAATCACATCCAATTGGAACGGTTATCATAGGGCTTTTGTATTAGTAGATAACAAATTTAAAGATATTGCTACTCCAACCTATAATATTCCTACTAGAATTAGAACAGTGATATCAGCAGACTTTGATAATGACGGCTATGATGAAATATTCATGAATAATATTGGTGAACCAAATAAACTATTCAAAATAAAAGAAAATGGATTTTTTGAAGAGATAAAAATTCAAAATGCATACGAGGCCAATGGTTTAGGAACAGGGGCTGCAGTTGCTGACATAGATCAAGACGGAATTTTAGAATTATTAGTTTCACATGGAGAGTCTGGTATGCAGCCACTGACGATGTATAAAGCAGATATCAAAAAAGACTTTAATTATATAAGAATTAAACCATTAAATAAGTATGGTGCACCTGCAAGAGGAGCAACGGTGATACTTAACTCAAACCTAAGAAATCATGCTAAAACCATCGATGCTGGTTCCGGATATTTGTGTCAAATGGAACCCGTAGCTCATTATGGTATTAGAGAAAGTGAAAAAAATATTTCAGTAAAAATAGTTTGGACTAATGGTTCTTCACAGTTAATAAAAATAAATGAATTTAATAAAACAATAGAAGTGAATCAAAAAAAATAGGACAATAACACTCAATTTAACAATTAAACGAATTAAAGTATTCTAAATAGATATAATGAAAAAATTAAAATACTTTACAATTTTTTTTCTATTAATAACTTTTAGTTCAATAAAACCCACATATTCAAATAAATTTAATTATTATGCTGATTTAGTAAAAGATTGGCCAAAAATTTTCCCTGATCAAAATAGAAATGCTGCAGGTCCAAAATTTTTTAAACATATTTTAACAAAAGAAATTACCTACCAAGATTTTATAGAATACAATAAGTTATATTGTGCTGTCTCTGGATCATTGATTGATCCAAACAGCAAACCAGAATTTGTCTATCTTAAAAATGCTGAAAATGATGAGAAAATATGTGGATTTTATCATAAGTGTTGTTATCCATGCTCGTGTGATTTAATGAAATACTCTAAAGTAAAAAAAATGAAATATACTTTTACAGATGGTGAAAAAGAATTTTTTGTTCTCACAATAAATAATCCCTGTGGTAAAAAAGATTTTCCAAGAGAGGTAAACAAGAATTATTTTTGTGATGGAAATAAACTCGATAATAATCAAGTATTTGTATTAGATGAGAGACTAGTAATTGGTTTACTTCATAATGCCTCAAAATGTAATTCTCAAAGTATTGCTGCTATTAATAGTCATGAGGTTACCGGACAGTATTGTGAGCTAAGAAATAATGCTCCGCTTGAAGAAGTACAAGGAGGTATGGGAGATATATTTATAAGATTAGCTAAAGATAATTAAATTATTCCAATTCCTTCTTTATAAAAATAGGCCCCTAGAATTAGAATTGCTAAAATATAAATAATTCCAAAAATCGTATATTTAATTTTTTTTTTCATCTAATTTTTCCAAAAACTTTTTGCTTTTTTAAAGAATTTTTTAATACTGGGATTTGATTTTTCATTTTCAATTTCTCTAAATTTCTCAAGTAATTCTTTTTGTTCTTTATTCAAAGACACTGGTACTTCAGTATTTACTTGTACATAAAGATCTCCATAATCATTTCCTCTCATTAGTGGCATTCCTTTTTCTCTCAATCTAAACTGTTTACCACTTTGTGTTCCAGCTGGAATTTTTATCTTAGCTTTTCCACCATCTATTGTTGGTATTTTTAATTCAGTTCCAAGTGCTGCATCTGCTATCGAAATTGGACATTCAAAAAATAAATTTTCTTCAGATCTTTTGAATAATTCATGAGAATTAACATTTATAAACAAATATAAGTCTCCATTGCTTGCACCTCTTGATCCTGCTTCCCCTTTACCAGATAATCTAATCCTAGTTCCATCGTCTACTCCTTTAGGAATAGTTACAGAAAGGCGCTTACTTGCTTGTTTTTTACCTTGACCACCACAACTTGTGCAAGGATCGGTAATTTGTTCACCTGAACCAGCACATTGAGGGCATGTTTGTTGAACAGTGAAAAAACCTTG
This sequence comes from uncultured Pelagibacteraceae bacterium, assembly GCA_902603475.1. Taxonomy (GTDB): domain Bacteria; phylum Pseudomonadota; class Alphaproteobacteria; order Pelagibacterales; family Pelagibacteraceae; genus Pelagibacter. The sequence continues at coordinate 4,379 of CACKUZ010000011.1, read as the reverse complement.
GCTAGAACGAACTTGTCCATGGCCGCCACACATAGAGCATGTACTTGCACTTTGCCCAGGTTTTGAACCTGAACCACTACAAGTATCACATCTATCTGATGTTGAGAATTTAATGTCCTGTTTTTTTCCAGCATAAGCCTCTTCTAAACTAATAGAGAGATCATATCTCAAATCAGAGCCTCGGTTGTTAGATCTTCTCGATCTTCTTCCACCGCCACCAAAACCTTCACCAAAAAAATCTTCAAAGATATCTGAAAAAGAGCCAGAAAAGTCAAAATTTCCAAAACCACCTCTTCCACCTCCTCCACCATTTTCAAATGCAGCGTGACCAAAATTATCATAATTTTGTTTTCTCTCAGAATTTGATAGAACATGATAAGCTTCTGAAGCTTCTTTAAATTTTTCTTCTGCTGCTTTGTCGCCTTTATTTTTATCGGGATGATATTTTACAGCTTGTTTTCTGTAAGCTGCTTTTATTTGGTTTGGATCTGCACTTTTTTCAACACCCAAGACATCGTAGTAATCTCTTTTTGCCATAACTAGTTATAGACAAATGGTTGATATTTTAGGCGCTTTTTTCTTTATCGTCTTTTACTTCTTCAAAGTCTGCATCAACAACATTATCGTCTTTTTTCCCTTCATCTTTAGCATCTTTAGGTGCATCACCAGGTTTTGTACTTTGTTGTGATTTGTAAATAGCTTCTCCTAATTTCATTGAAGCTTGAACCAAATCTTGAGTTTTCTTTTTAATTTCCTCTACATCAGTTCCTTTTAATGCGTTTCTTACATTAGCAGATGCATCTTCGATAGCTTTTTTATCTGCATCAGAAACTTTACTACCATGCTCTTTTAAGTTTTTTTCAGTAGAATGAAGCAGAGTATCAGCCTGATTTCTTGCATCTACAGCTTCTCTTTTCTTTTTGTCAGCTTCTTTATTTGTCTCAGCGTCCTTAACCATTTGGTTTATTTCTTCATCACTTAAACCACCTGACGCTTGAATTTGAATCTTTTGTTCTTTACCAGTCCCTTTATCTTTTGCAGAAACATTTACAATTCCATTTGCATCGATATCAAACGTAACTTCAATTTGAGGAACCCCCCTAGGAGCTGGAGCTATACCCACTAGTTCGAAATTACCTAAAACCTTGTTGTCAGAGGCCATATCTCTTTCACCTTGTAAAACTCTAATTGAAACTGCAGGTTGGTTGTCTTCTGCTGTTGAGAAAACCTGACTTTTCTTAGTTGGTATTGTTGTATTTTTCTCTATTAATTTAGTTGAAACTCCACCTAAAGTTTCTATTCCAAGAGATAGTGGTGTGACGTCTAATAATAGTACGTCTTTAACGTCTCCTTGTAGTACTCCCGCTTGAATAGCAGCACCCATTGCAACTACCTCATCAGGGTTTACAGATTTGTTTGGTTCTTTACCAAAGAAATTTTTGACTTCCTCTATCACTTTTGGCATTCTAGTCATTCCACCAACAAGTATTATTTCATCAATTTCGCTTGCATTTAAACCAGCATCTTTAAGAGCTGTTTCACAAGGTGGAATAGTTCTAGAAATAAGATCTTCAACAAGAGCCTCAAGTTTAGCTCTAGTCATTTTCATATTAATATGTTTTGGACCAGTTTTATCAGCTGTAATAAATGGTAAATTTATCTCAGTTTGAGCAGCAGATGATAATTCAATTTTTGCTTTTTCTGCAGCTTCCTTAAGTCTTTGTAATGCTAATTTATCTGATTTTAAATCAATTCCATTTTCTTTTTTGAATTCAGTTAACAAGTAATCAACAATTGTATTATCAAAATCTTCACCGCCTAGGAAAGTATCCCCATTCGTTGACTTAACTTCAAATACTCCATCTCCTAACTCAAGAATTGATACATCAAAAGTACCTCCACCTAAATCATAAACAGCAATTTTATTGTTTGTTTTCTTATCTAATCCATATGCAAGTGAAGCTGCAGTTGGTTCGTTAATAATTCTTAAAACTTCTAAACCTGCTATTTTACCAGCATCTTTAGTCGCTTGTCTTTGCGCATCATTAAAATAAGCTGGTACAGTTATTACAGCTTGTGAAACTTCTTGGCCTAAATATTTTTCAGCAGTCTCCTTCATTTTTTGAAGTGTAAAAGCAGAAATTTGAGATGGTGAATATTTATTACCTTTAGCCTCTATCCATGCATCGCCTTTATCAGAGTTAACGATCTTAAAAGGTGCAGTCTCAACATCTTTTTTTACAGAAGGATCATCAAAATTTCTTCCAATTAACCTCTTTACAGCAAATATTGTATTTTCTGGATTGGTTACTGCTTGTCTCTTTGCAGGTTGCCCAATTAATTTTTCATCATTATCAGAAAATGCAACTACGGAAGGGGTTGTTCTTGCACCCTCAGCATTTTCTAAAACTTTAGCTTGTGTACCTTCCATTACAGCCACACAAGAGTTTGTTGTTCCTAAATCTATTCCTATTACTTTGCTCATAATCTAATTCCTAACCGTCATATAAGTGTTAATTATAAGACTACAACCGTTTACAAAATTTAAATTTTGGTTGATTTTATTAGTTTTTCTCATCTTTTTGAACCTCCTTTTGCTCTTCATTTGCTTTTTTTTTTGAAACACCAACCAAAGAAGGTCTCAATAATCTGTCTTTCATCGTAAATCCTTTTTGTATTTCTTGAACAATAGTTCCAGGTTCTTTAGTATCATCCTCAATTTCCATCATCGCTTGATGAAGATTTGGGTCAAGTTTTTCATTAATTGATTTAACAGGTTCAATATTATTTTTTTTGAATATTGAAAGCATATCATTATTTATAATATCTAAATGCTCTATGATTTTTTTAAGTGCATCCGTTTGCTTTAATTTTTCGTCATTTTCTAATGCAGCTTTGGATCTCTCAAGATTGTCTAACAAATTAAGAGCCTCTTTTGCAAAAGAGTAGCCACCATATTCATATGCGTCTTCTTTTTCTTTTTCAAACCTTCTTCTCTGATTTTCCATTTCAGCGAATGTTCTTGCTAATTTATCTTTTAGTGTTTCTAGCTCTTCTTCTGGGGTAAGTTTTTTTTCTTCTTTTTTATCAGCCTCTAAATTTTCATCTTCACTTTTTTGATCTACATCAACATTTTCCGTTGATTGAGTATTTAACTCAGCATCCCCAGTAGTGCTTTCGTCTATATTTTTTTTTAATTCTTCCTTGTCCATATTGTTTATATGGTAAGAAAAAGTATAATTTCCAGGTGTCTAAAAAAAAAATTAAAGAGATATTTATTGGCTCAAATAATAAGGGAAAATTAAAGGAAATTGCAGATCTATTACCTAAAAGTTTAAAAATTTATTCAAATTTAGACTTTAAAATACAAAGTCCTGCAGAAACAGGAACCACATTTGAACAAAACTCTCTTCTAAAAGCAAAATATTTTTCAAAAAAAACTAATAAAATTTGTATGTCAGACGACTCAGGTATAGAAATTGATATTTTAGATAAAGCACCTGGAGTATATTCAGCAGATTGGTCGGGGAAAAAAAGAAATTTCAATTTAGCAATTAAAAAAGTTTTTAGAGAAATTTCTAAAAAAGATAAAAATTGGAAAAAAAAGAAATTAAGTGCAAGATTTATATGTGTGCTTACTATTTTTTGGCCAAATGGTAAATTTATTAGTAAAATTGGTAAAATTGAGGGAAGAATATCTAATATGAAGAAAGGGAAAAATGGTTTTGGATATGATCCAATTTTCATCCCCAAAGGAAAAAAATTAACTTTTGGTGAAATGGATCCTCATAAAAAATATAGTATAGATCATCGTTCTAATGCATTTAAAAAAATTAAAAAATTTTTCTAAATTTATTATCTTGAATGCTGTAGAAGTTTAGTTGATGGGTAATAGTATTTTTACTTATTTCAAAAATTCCAATTTTTCCCTTAAATTTATTATTTTTATAAAATATTTTTTTAGAAATATTGAAATCATTTTCATAAATTAAAAAATAAACCAACCCTATTAAATCATAACTTAAAAATGAAAGTTGATCTCCATCTAAACTATAAACATTTTTGAAATCATTCATAAAAAGTTCATAATTTACTTTATTTATTGATGGAAAATATATTGGATGAAGAGAATTTTCTTTTAACAAGCTTTCATCAAACCATTGATTTAAAGTAATATATGAAATTCTTTTTGATGAGACATCTGTATACAAGAGTGATGTAGCTACACTTATCAAATTTTCATCAAAATCAGCAATTATAACTGAGTCAAAATCTAAATTTCCCAGTGTGTCTCTCTTTTTTAAATTCTGAATTCTTCTCTCTTTATCTTTAAATGATAAATCTTCTATTCTTTTTATTTCATACTTAAGATTATCTTT
>CACKUZ010000010.1 GCA_902603475.1 uncultured Pelagibacteraceae bacterium | reverse complement strand
TTGGAGTCCACAAAGAGCATTTGTAAGTGATGCATCAGCAATAACAACTGCTGAATACGAGGAATTAAAAGATGCATTTGGTTTTGTACCATTGATAGCTGGAACTTCATTTATTGCATTCATTGCTATGTTTGTTGCTGTGCCTATTGGATTATTTTCAGGAATATACATGGCTGAGTATGCTTCTTCTAAAATAAGAAAAATTTCAAAACCAATTATTGAGATACTTGCTGGAATACCTACTGTTGTTTATGGTTTTTTTGCAGCTTTAACCGTAGGACCTTTTTTTAGACAAATAGGTGAGAGTATTGGTTTAACAGTTTCCTCAGAGAGTGCTTTAGCTGCAGGTCTAATTATGGGAATAATGATTATACCCTACATTTCCTCTTTATCTGATGATGTAATAAATTCAGTACCGCAATCACTTAGAGATGGTTCTTATGCTGTTGGAGCAACCAAATCAGAAACGATAAAACAAGTTGTAATTCCTGCAGCGTTACCTGGAATAATTGGATCAGTATTGCTAGCAGTATCGAGAGCTATTGGTGAAACTATGATTGTAGTTATGGCAGCAGGATTAGCAGCTAATCTCACTATTAACCCGCTAGAATCAACAACAACAATCACAACCCAAATTGTAATGATACTCGTTGGTGACCAAGAATTTGATAGCCCAAAAACGCAGTCAGCTTTTGCATTGGGATTGACACTATTTGTTGCAACATTGATTTTAAATTACATAGCCCAGAGAGCTGTAAAAAAATATAGAGAGAAATATGACTAAAGAACAAAGATTAAAAAAACGACACAGTGCAGAAAGAAGATTTAGATTCTATGGCATAGCATCAATATGTGTTGCGCTATTATTTGTTCTAATTTTAGTAAATAATATTTTTTCAAAAGGAAGTTCTGCATTCATGAAAACAGTTATTGATGTAGAGGTTTTTTATGATCCAGAATTAATTGAGATTGAAAATGGAGCATCAGAAGAGAATATAAGGGAAGCAGATTTTTATGATATAACAATAGAAACTCTTCTTAAGTCTTATCCTGCTAAGAATTTAGATGAAGAAAATGAATTAATTGATTTATTTACAACCGATGCTGAAATTGAAATTAAAAAAGCTTTTTTAGAAAATAATAACTTAATAGGAAAAAAAATTAACTTAGAAATAACGTCATCAGACGATATAGATCAATTGCATAAAGGAAATTACCCTAGGGATTTACCTGAGGATAGAAGAAGAATTTCAAATTTTCAGCTTAAAATTTATGACACTCTTGTAGAAAATAATAAAATTAACAAAAATTTTAATAATTATTACTTTAATAATGGGGACTCCAGAGATCCAGAGTTAGCCGGGATTGGTGGAGCATTAGTTGGATCTTTCTATAGCATAATCATTTGTTTATTATTAGCTTTTCCAGTTGCTGTTCTCGCTTCAATTTATTTAGAGGAATTTGCTCCAAAGAATAAAATTACAGATTTTATCGAAATAAATATTAATAATTTAGCTGCAGTTCCTTCAATTGTTTATGGATTACTTGCTCTTCAAATATTGTTAGCTACTATTCAGTTACCTAGATCTACTCCATTAGTAGCTGGTATTACATTAGCCTTGATGACATTGCCAAGAATAATTATTCCTTGCAGAGCATCTTTAAAAGCAGTTCCACCCTCGATAAGAGAAGGTGCATTGGCAGTAGGTGCATCAAAATTTCAATCTGTATTTCATCATGTAGTTCCGTTATCGCTACCAGGAACTTTATCAGGAACAATTATTGGTTTAGCACAAGCATTAGGAGAGACTGCACCATTAATTCTGATTGGTATGGTTGCTTTTGTTGTAGACATTCCATCAACTCCAATTGATCCATCATCTTCGCTACCTGTGCAGGTATATTTATGGTCAGAGTCAGCTGAAAGAGGTTTTGTTGAAAAAACATCAGCAACTATTATGATGCTATTGAGTTTTTTAATTGTTATGAATTTTATAGCAGTATATTTAAGACAAAAATTTGAAAAGAGATGGAATTAAATGAATGAAGTAAAAATCAAATCTAATAATTTAAATGTGTTCTACGGAGATAAACAAGCTTTATTTGATGTAAACTTAGATTTGAATGAAAAAGAAGTAACTGCATTAATTGGTCCATCTGGGTGTGGTAAATCAACCTTCATAAGATGTATAAACAGAATGAATGACGTAATTGATATTTGCAAAGTTACAGGAAATATTGAGATTGATGGTGTAGAAATTAATGATGAAAATTTGGACGTCGTTTCATTAAGAGAAAGAGTTGGAATGGTGTTTCAAAAACCAAATCCATTTCCTAAAAGCATATACGATAATATTTCATATGGTCCAAAGATACATGGTAAGGGAGAGACAAAAAGTGAGCTAGATGAAATAGTTGAAAGAAGTTTAAAAAAAGCTGCTTTGTGGGAAGAGGTTAAAGATAGGTTAGACGAACCAGGCACTGGATTATCTGGAGGTCAACAACAACGACTTTGTATAGCTAGAGCAATATCGGTAAATCCAGAAGTAATTCTGATGGATGAACCATGTTCAGCCTTAGATCCAATTGCAACAGCCAAAATTGAGGAATTGATTGATGAACTTAAGAAAACCTATACAATAGTTATTGTTACCCACTCGATGGCTCAAGCAGTTAGAGTTTCTCAGAAAACCGGCTTTTTTCATCTTGGAAAATTAATTGAGGTAGGAAAAACAGAAAAAATTTTTAAGAACCCTGACAATAAAATGACACAAGATTATATTACAGGTAGATTTGGATAAACTATGAGTAACGAACATACAGTAAAGTCATATGAGGAAGAATTACAATTTCTTGTCGATTCTGTAATTAAAATGGGAAGTTTAACAGAGTCACAAATGGTAGACTCAATGGACGCTATTATTAAAGTTGACAAAGATTCTATTGATAAAATTATTAAAAGTGATGATGAAATTAATAAATTTAGATCAAAAATAGATACTCAAATTATGACATTACTAGTCAAAAGAGCTCCTATGGCGATTGATTTAAGGGAAACAATTAGTTCTTTAAAAATTTCACAAGACTTGGAAAGAATTGGAGATCTATCTAAAAGCAATGCTAAGAAAGTTAAACCTCTACCACTAGATTTACCAGAGGAATTACTTTCAAATTTAAAAAGATTAGGTGAGTTGGTTATTAAACAGCTAAATGATGTATTAGATAGTTATGTTAACAAAAATTACGATAAAGCCAAAGAAGTTTGGAAAAAAGATGAGCAAGTCGATGACCTTACTTATATTGCAATGGAAAGTGTAATTGATTTTTTATCTAAAGATAAAAAAAATTTAGATTTTTCTACACATCTTATATTTGCAACAAAAAATCTAGAGAGAGCAGGTGATCATATTACTAATATTGCAGAGTCTATTTGTTACTTGATTAAAGGTGAATATCTAAAAGGAAGCAGACCAAAAGGAAAAGTTATCCAAGAATAAAATGAATGGCAAAATATTTATTATTGAAGATGAGCCTTCAATAATACAATTAGTTCAACATAATTTAGAAAAAGAGGGTTTTTTAGTAGCTTCATCTACCAATGGTAATGATGGTTTAAAAGATTTAAAAAAGTTTGAACCAAATTTGCTTTTACTTGATTGGATGCTTCCAGATTTATCTGGAATTGATATTTGCAAAAATATTAGAAATAACTCAAGTCATAAAAACCTACCCATAATAATGCTTACAGCAAAAGGAGAAGAGGAAGATAAAATAAAAGGATTAGATAGTGGTGTTGATGATTATTTAACCAAACCATTTAGTTTCAACGAACTTTTAGCAAGAATAAAAGCTGTATTAAGAAGATATGATCCTAAAGTTGTTTCAAATAGTTTAGAATTTGAAGATTTAAAATTAAATAGATTTGAGAAGAGAGTGTTTAGAAAAAATATTGAAATACAGCTTGGACCAACAGAATTTAGACTACTAGAATTCTTTTTAAGCAACCCTAAAAGAGTATATTCAAGAGATCAAATTTTAGAAAACGTTTGGCCAAACAACATAAACGTGGAAAGCAGAACTATTGATGTTCATATAAGAAGATTAAGAAAGTCGATTAATATTGATAATACAAAAGAACTAATTAGAACAGTAAGATCATCTGGATATTCACTTATTTAAAAATAGTTTTTTAACTATATAAAAAGCAATTATCATTCCTAAAAATTCTGCAACAATATAAACTGGAGTATTTATGTAACTTATTCCAGTAAAACTATCTGTAAATGTCCTCGCTATTGCTACAGCAGGATTTGCAAATGAAGTCGACGAAGTAAACCAATAACCAGCAGTGATATAAAAGGCTACACATGAGGCAACTACCACACTTCCTTTCTTTAAAGATCCAAAAATTATTATAATTAATCCAAATGTTGCTACAACTTCAGATGTAAATATATTTATTCCATCCCTTGATTTTGTTGATAATTCAAAAATTTGATGTTCAAAAAAGAAATTGGCAAGTGCTACACCTAACAAACAACCTAAAATTTGTGCAGATATATATGTAGGTAATAAATTTCCTTTTAATTTTTTTGTAAGAAACATTGCTAGACTTACAAATGGATTAAAATGTGCTCCTGAAACATCACTAAAAACAGTTATTAGCACAAAAAGTCCTGCGCCAGTTGCTATCGTATTGGCTAAAAGCATAATACCCGTATCATCTGTAAGATTTTCAGCCATTATTCCTGAGCCAACAATAATCATTACAAGGAAACAACTTCCAATAAACTCTCCAAGAAAAAACTTACTATATTTCATTGTTAATCCAATTTTCTATTTTCTTAAATATTGTTTGATATGTATCATTAAATACTTTTTTTTGATTTGTTGCATCATTATCTACATTAAATTTTTTTACTGGATCTTCGATATCCCAATGAATAATTTGATTTTTATCAGGCCAAATAGGACACACTTCATTGTTAGCATTGTTACACACTGTAATTACATAATCTAATTTAATATCTGAGTTAATAAAAGTATCAAAATTTTTTGAACTGTAATTTGATAAATCAAATTTCTTTTCTTTTAAAAATTTTTCTATAATTGGATTAATTTGTCCTGAAGGATTACTACCTGCACTATAACCAATAAATTTATCATAATATAAGTTATTAATTATGCTCTCAGCTATAATGCTTCTAGCTGAATTACCTGTGCAGACAAATAAAACTCTTTTCATTAGAATATCACTTTATAAATTCCAATTACAAAAAGAGGTATTTGTAATCCAAAATTTGTTAAGATAGCCTTATCTTTTGAAATAAATCCAGCTACAGTCCACCCCACAACACCCAGTCCATGAAAATAAATATTAATAGGGTAGATATTAAGATTAGTAAGTAAAATTCCAGTTAAGACTAAAAATGTACTTATCCATTTTAGATATTTTTTTATAAACATAATCACTCCTTGATTTTTGTTTATGTCAGTTTTGTTAAGGATTTATGAAATTAAGTAATATTTACTTATTTATTTAATGCATCTTCAAGATAATCTAATCTATCTTGACCCCAAAAAATCTCATTATTTAAGATATACGAAGGAGCGCCAAATACATCATTATCAACTGCATCTTTTGAATTTTTTTGATACTCCAAGTTCACATCTTCAGATAAAGCTAATTTCTTCATTTCTTCAAAGTTTAAATTTAATTTTTCACAAATTTCCTGAAGTGTATTGTGATCAGAAAGATCTTTATCCATAGACCATAAATATTTTAAACATTCATTTCCAAAATGAAGTTTATTACCCATTTTATTTGAAGCTATTACAAATTTTGCTGGTAGGTGTGGATCTTTAGGTGGAAAAAACTTTGGCTTTTTAATAATCGGCAAACCTAGTTTATTTGAAATTCTCTCCAGTTCTACAAGTCTATATTTTTGTCTAGCAGGATGTCTTTTAGGAACTGGCAATCCTCCAGTATTTGGAAAAATTTCACCAACTAAATCAAGTGGTTTTTCTATAACCTCTAAATTATATTTGGTTACTATTTTTGTAAATCTATCAGCTCCTAGATAACTAAAGGGAGATAGGACACTAAAATAATATTCAACTTTCATTATTTGTTTAATTAAGCGCAAACTGCTTAATTTTTTCAAACTCAAAATGATCTGCTATATCTTTTTGAGCATAATATACTTCTTCAACAACGCCTTGTTCGTTAATCAAAACATCAGTTACAGCAATATCTAAATGACCTTTAATCTTTGTAGGAATATATCCTTTCATCATTGCTGGAATGATTTTGTGAGGTTTAAATAACATTGCATTCAACGTTTTTGCCATAGATCTTTCAATTTCATATTTTTTAAAATATTCAAAATTTTCATCAGCTAAAACTGTAAAAGGTAATTCACCATGTTTATCCATGTAAGATTTTAAATTATCTACTGGGGAATGAAAAATTCCAACATGTGTAAAATTATTTCCAAATTCACTAAATCTTTTATTCAATTCATTCAATCTTAAATTACAAAAGCTACATCCTGCTATACGGTAAAAAGTAAGTAGTACTTTTTTGCCCTTTGTTTCAGATAAATTAAATATTGAACCATCTGGTTTTGGTAATGAGATTTCTTCTAATGTATCGCCTTTATTTATTTTCATTTTTTATATACATTTCTTGCAAAGGCCAAAAAACTCCAAATTGTATTTATTGTATTTCATTCCTTTGTTATCTTTAAAATCTCTTAAGTGTTCTGATAATGTATGATCATGAATTTCAGTTACATCTTCACAACTTTCACAAATTGAAAAAACAGTGGCTTTAGCAATTTGACATTTTGAATTTTTACAAGCGATGAAAGCGTTTCTACTTTCTATTTTATGAATTTTTCCAATTTTCACTAGTTTGTTTAATGCTCTATAAACTTGCAAAGGAGCATTAATACCTTTTTTTTTAACATCAAATAAAATTGAGTATGCTTTTAATGGTTGATCAGATTTTTCAATTAAATCTAAAATTATTTTTTGGTTTTTAGTTAATGTTTCTTGTTTTTGCATTTAATTATTTTTTATAATATTCCATTAATTTTTCAATTGTATCGTTTGTTTAACTTTAAGTAATGAAAAAATAAACAACACTAGAGCTGTAGCAATTATGGATGGACCAGACGGTGTATTAAATTCTAACGAGGAGAACAATCCTATAAACACCGATAACAATCCTCCAATTATCGCAAAGATCACCATTTTTTGTGGATTATCTGAAAGATTTCTAGCCATAGCTGTTGGTATAATTAACATTCCTGTAATTAATAGCACTCCGACTAATTTAATTGATATGGCAATTATTGCAGCCAATAAGATTGTAAAGATCGCTTTTGCTCTATCAGGGTTTAGACCTTCTGCTTGTGCTAATTCATAATTTACAGTTGAGGCGAACAAAGGTTTCCATATTAATCTTAAAACCAATAAAATTAAGGCTCCACCAACCCATATTGTTACAAGATCTTTCTTATTAACAGCTAATATATCCCCAAACAACAATCCCATAATATCAAATCTTATAAAGGTTAAAAATCCAATTACCACTAATCCAACTGCCAATGATGAGTGAGCCAATAACCCTAACAATGCATCACTTGGTAGATTAGTTTTTTTTTGTAGTTGTATTAAAATTAATGCAATTGCTGATGAAATTAAAAATATTGAAACAGCAATATTAAATTCTAATGAATATGCAATTGTTACACCAAGTAATGCGGAGTGGGCGAGTGTATCTCCAAAATAAGACAATCTCCTCCACACAACAAAACAACCAAGAGGTCCCGCAACGAAAGCGATACCAATACCTGCAACTAATGCTCTAATAAAAAAATCATCAAACATATCAGTTTTTCTTTATATCCCCATCACTAGTATGAACATGATCGTGCTTATGTTCATAAATTGAAAGTGTTTGAGCAGCTTGTTCACCAAACAATGCTTTGTATTGACTATTTTTTGCAACTTCTTTAGGTGACCCCGAACAACAAACGTGACCATTTAAACAAACAACATGATCAGTAGCGCTCATTACTGTATGTAAGTCATGAGATATTAATAAAATACCACAATTTAATTTTTCTGAAATTTCTTTAATTAATTCATACAAGGCAATTTCTCCTGTAAAATCTACACCTTGAACCGGCTCATCAAGTACTAACAATTCAGGTTTTTTTGAAATAGCTCTTGCAAGTAATACTCTTTGAAATTCTCCACCTGATAAATTTCCCAAACTTTTATCTTTTAAATTAATTACTCCAGTTAATGAAAGTGCTTCATCAATTACGTCTTCTGTAAGATTATCCGTTAAAAGCATAAAATCTCTTACTCTTAGAGGAAGTGTCCAATCTATTGATATTTTTTGTGGAACATAACCAATATTATTTGTGAATTTTTCAACTTGACCCTCAATATTTTTAAATAAACCTAGAGCAATTTTAGCAGTTGTACTTTTACCAGAACCATTAGGACCAATTAAGGTAACAATTTTACCTTTTTCAACTTGAAGAGAAACACCTTTAACAAGCCACTTTTGATTTTGTTGAAAACCAACATTGTTTAATTTTACTAAAATATTATTTTCTATGCTCATTTATTCACTTGACTTAAATATGTTATATTATTACACAGCGTTATATTATAACAATTAACAATAACCAAATATTATGAAAAATCTAAAAAAATCTTCAATAATCTTAACAATACTATCATTTTTAACTTTATTTACATCAGCAAATGCCGACATCAAAGTCGTTGCATCAATTAAGCCAATACACTCTTTAGCTAGCTATTTAATGGATGGTGTAGCTAAACCAGATTTAATAGTTGATGGATACGCTTCTCCACATGGATTTGCCATGAAACCTTCGCATGCAAAAATGTTACAAGATGCTGACATTGTTTTTTGGGTAGGTGAAGACTTAGAAAATTTTTTAGAAAAACCTTTAGACTCGATTGCTAATGATGCAGAAAAAATTGAGTTATTAGATGTTAAAGGTTTAGTTAAGTTAAAATTTAGAGAGAGAAATATTTTTGATGACCACGACGATCACGATGATCACGATGATCATGATGATCACGGACACAAGAAAAAAGATGATCACGATGATCATGACCATGCAAAAAAAGAAGATGGGCATAAAGAGGACGATCATGACGATCACGGCCATAAGAAAAAAGATGACCACGATGACCACGACCATGACGATCATGCAAAAAAAGAAGATGGGCATGATGACCATGATGATCATGATGGACACGAAGGACACCACCATGGTGAATTTGATCCACATATTTGGTTAGACCCAATTAATGCAAAAGTTATTTTATTTGAAATGTCTAAGCACTTAATTGAAAATGACCCAACAAATGAAGCTACTTATAGAGCAAATTTAAGCAAAGCTTATAAAGAAATTGATAAACTTACAAATGATGTAACTGCAGAACTTAATGAAAGTACTGCCTCGATCGTTTTTCACGACGCTTACCAATACTTTGAGAAAAGATTTAATGTAAATATATTAGGAGCTTTCACAGTTAACACAGATGTATTACCTGGTGCGGAACAACTTTCAGAAATCAGAGAAGTAATTGAGCACGATAAAGTAGCTTGTGTATTTTCTGAGCCTCAATTTAATCCAGACATCATTAAAGCTGTTGCAAAAGATATGAATATTAAAACCGGTATTGTTGATCCGTTGGGTGCAACTTTAACTCCTGGAAAAGGTTTATATTTTGATTTAATAAAAAATATGTCAAAATCCTTTAAAGGATGTTAATTTAATTAATGGAAGAAACTAACAAACAAGTTCCTGTTACTGTTTTAACAGGCTTTTTAGGTGCTGGAAAAACTACTCTTTTAAATAGAATATTAACTGAGCAGCATGGCAAAAAATATGCTGTAATAGTTAATGAATTTGGTGAGCAGGGCATTGATAACGATTTAGTTGTTGATGCTGATGAAGAGGTGTTTGAAATGAACAACGGTTGCATTTGTTGTACTGTAAGAGGAGACCTAATCAGGATTTTAAGTGGTCTTATGAAACGGGCGGATAAGCTTGATGCAATCATAGTAGAAACAACAGGATTAGCTGATCCAGCTCCTGTTGCACAAACTTTTTTTGTAGATCAAGATGTTGCTGATCGTACAAAGTTAGATGCAATTGTTACAGTTGCTGATGCTGTTCATTTAAGTACACAATTAACAGATCATCACGAAGCAGAGGAACAAATTGCCTTTGCAGACGTTGTATTATTAAACAAAATAGATCTTGTTGATGAAAGTGGATTAGAAGTTGTTAAAGAAAGAATAAAAAAAATTAATCCTTTTGCAAAAATTATTAATACAACCAAATGTGGAGTATCTTTAAATGAGATTTTAAATCTTGATGCATTTAGTTTAAAACGTGTTTTAGATGTTGAGCCTGATTTTCTTACATCAGATCATGACCATGAGCATGACGATGACGTAACTAGCTTATCGTTTGTATCTGACACCCCTTTAGATATGGAAAAATTTCAAGATTGGTTTAGTAAACTATTACAAACCAAAGGTCAGGATATTTTAAGAACAAAAGGTATACTCGACTTTACAGGAGAAAGTGATCGATATGTATTTCAAGGTGTACATATGCTTATGGATGCTTCACCAATGGGTAAATGGCCAGAAGGAAAAGAACGAAGTTCTCGATTAGTTTTTATTGGTCGAAATCTTGAAACGATGAATTTGAAAGAAGGATTTGAAAATTGCAAATCGGCATGAAAGCTGATCTATATAAGGTTCCAGAGTTAAATAAAACCAAATTTGAAAATAGAGGAAAAGAGTTTAAACTCGGAATTCCAGTTACTAATGCTGTTACAATTGGTAACTCTATAGCTGTTGGATTTGGCGATGGTACTGTAAGAATTTTTTCATCTGGACAAAGTTCTGAACCTATAAAAGCTCATAAAGGTATTGTTCTTTGCATGTCAAAAGATGGAGACAATATTTTAACTGGTGGAGATGATGGTTGTTTTTTAAAAATTTCACTAGATGGAAAAATAAATGAAATTGGGAACTTTGGTACTCGCTGGGTAGATCATGTTACAGCAAATAATGGCAGTTTGGTCTGTACATCAGGTAATATCGTATATCTGTGGATGCCAAATAAAAAAGAACCAAAACTATTAGAGCATGAGAGCACTATTGGTGGTGTTGCATTTGATTCAAAGGGTAGAAAACTGGCCGTTTCTAGATATGGCGGGGTAACTCTTTGGAAAAAGGATTATAGCAACAAATGGACGTCGTCTAATTTAATTTGGAAAGGCTCTCATAATAAAGTTATTTTTAGTCCTGACGACAGGTATTTGGTGACATCTATGCAAGAAAACCAACTACATTTTTGGAGATTAAAAGACAAGATTGATTCTGCAATGTCAGGATATGGAGCAAAAATTAAGAGTTTTGCCTTTGTAGATGACTCAAAATATTTAGCAACATCAGGTGCAAATGATGCTGTTTGTTGGCCATTTGATGGAGATGGACCAGTTGGTAGAGAACCTATTTGTCTTCCTTATGTAGGAAATAAATTAGTTACATTTGTTGAACCATTTCCAAATGAAAATGCAATTTTAACTGGATTAAGTGACGGTTCAGTTTTTCTGTCTGAAATTGAAAAAGCCAGTAATACAATTATTATACGAAGCTTTACAGAATTCGAAGTTTCTGCAATTGCAGTAACCAAAGATTGCTCACATCTATTAATTGGTGACATGGGAGGAAATATTTTATGGACATCGATTTGGGATGAGGAAAAAAAATAATCTATGTTTAATAAAAAGAAACCTAATACTGAAACTATTAGAAATTTAAAACTTGTATTTTCAAAAAAACATCAAATTCCAGAAAAATCTATTTTAAGCATGGCTGAGTTAAGTTGTCATGAACCTAATTGCCCTCCTATAGAGACAATAATAACCGAAAGAGCAGAGGATGGGAAAGTAAGGAATTGGCGTATAGCAAAGCCCATTAATGAAATTAAAGAAATTGATATTGATAATTTAAACGAAAAGCACAATCACAAACATTAAACTAATTATTAAGTTTACTTAAACTCTTTATTGTCCGATTTAACGCTTTCCTTAAATCTATCTAAGAAATCAGGGATAGCACTTTTAACTCTATGCCAAGTTGGAATAAAAGGTGTATCCATTGGATTTTCAAAGAATGACTCACCAGCTTTCATTATATTTAAAGCAAATAACTCAACTGTTTTTTCTTCATTATGAGAATCAAACTTAAGACCATTCATTTGAGCATCACTTCTATAAATATCAATTAAATCTAAAGCTGATCTATAATAAGTTGCTTTAATTGATCGAAAAGTTTCTTTGCTAAAAGAATAACCTTGTGTTGCAAGTTTTCTTACTAATGTTTTAATTATATCAATAGACATTTTAGATAACCCTTTAGAGCTGTCCTTTATAGATAATATCTGATGTTTATGATCGTAGTTATCAGCTAATTCTACTTGGCATATGTTGTTTGATGAATAATTTCTCTGCATTTCAGATAAAATAGCAATTTCAATTCCCCAATCTGATGAAATTCTAAGTTCTGGTAGAATATTTCTTCTAAATGAAAATTCTCCAGCTAATGGGTATTTAAATGACTTCATAAAGTCTATGTAATCACTTTTGCCTATTGTTTTTTCCATTGCCGTTAGAAGTGGATTAACAAGTAATCTAGCAACTCTTCCATGCATTTTATTATCAGCAATTCTTGGATAATAACCTTTGCAAAATTCATAATTAAATAATGGGTTTTCTACAGGATAAAAAAGTTTTGCTAACAATCTCCTATCATAAGTTTTTATATCACAATCATGTAAAGCAACAGATCTGGCTTCATCTCTAGCTATTGCCATGCCAATGCAATACCAAACATTTCTTCCTTTACCCATTTGTTTTGGTGCAAGATCTATACCTTTTAATTCCTTATCTAATTTTTTTAATTTAGGACCATCATTCCATAAAATAGAAAATGGAGTTTTTAACTTTTTAAAAAATTTCCATGCCTTTTTAGCTTGAGCTTTATTAGCTTGATCCAAGCCAATTATGACATGATTAAGATATTTAGTTTTGCTTATTTCATTTACTATGTTTGGCAATGCGTCTCCTTCAAGCTCTGAATAAAGACAAGGTAAAATTAATTCTAATTTTCTCTCTTTAGAAAATTTTAATAAGTCTTTTTCAATCTGCTCTGTACTTCTTATTGAGAAGTCATGAAGATTTGCAACGATACCGTTTTGAGAAAAATCACCCATGATTTAAATTTCTAGCCTCTATTTTATCCATTGCTTTTTTAACTACAGTTACCCATCCCATTGGAGCAGGCCTATTTGTAAATATTTTATTCTTATTATTTATTTTAATGGATTTATTTGAGACTATGCATGGATAATTTGACGTTTTTAACATACTTAAGTCATTTGAGTTGTCACCTACTGCAATGGTTGAAAGATGACTTTTTTTATTATTTTTTAAGATTTTAATAACTTTTCTTGATGCCAAACCTTTATTAACTTTGTCACCTAGGTTCATTACTCTTCCACCTTCTTGAATACTAATACCTAGTTTACTTGAATTACTCAAAAGTGAATTTTTTTGTGCTATAGTTCCCTTGAAAATAAATGGATAGGTAAATTTCCTTTTTAAACTAGCTTGGAGTTTTTTTCCTCTTAATCCTAATACTTTTGTTTGATTTTTTTTACTCATTCTATAGACAAAATCACACTTATCTAAAATTGTTTTATCAGTATTTTTCTCAAAGATTTTATAAATTATTTTTTTTGTTCTAGCTAAAGTAATCTTCTTTGGGAACTTCTTCTTTATTAAATTTATATTATGAATTTCAGACCCATTTTCTGATATGAAAGGTAATTTTAAATTTAATTCCTTTAAAAATAATTTAATTTCATTCTCAGTTTTGCTTGTATTTGGAATTATCAATACATCCTTAGACATCAATTCTCTGATATATTTTTTTGCTTTTGTAAAATGAAATTTCTTTTTATTCAGTAGAGAACCATCTAAATCAGTAAAAATTAATACATTATTATTCATCAGGAGGTTTTTTGTGTTAATTACCTTAAATAAGCAAATGCATATTAGATATATCTGTTATGCCTTGATAATTATCCCAATAAATTCAAGATTTTATTGAAAAGTGTCTAAAATAATATCTAATAGGATGATGAGCAATATCTCATTATCATTAGATGAAATTTTCATATTAGCAAAAAATGTGTTTTTTAAAAATGGTTGTGATGAAGAAACATCTAATATTATGGCTGATCTAGTTATGAAAGCAGAAAGAGATGGTTCTCTATCTCATGGCTTATTTAGAGTGCCTGCTTATGTGTCAGGGTTAAAGAGTGGAAAAATAAATGGCAAGGGTAATCCAGATATAAAAATAATATCAGCATCAGTTGTTAAAGCAAATGGAAATAATTGTTTAGCCCCTGTTGTTTTGAATAAAAGCATTCCTGAATTAATCAAACTTGCTAAAGAAAATGGCGTTGCAATTTTATCAATCACAAATTCTCATCACATGGCTGCAATGTGGCCTGAAACAGAAATAATTGCAGAGCAGGGTTTGGTTGCAATTGCGTGCACATCTTACAAGCCTGCTGTAGCACCTGCTGGATCAATCAAACCTCTATTTGGAACAAATCCAATTTCATTTGCATGGCCAAGGAAAAATAAACCTCCAGTGGTTTTTGATATGGCAACAGCTTCTATGGCTATGGGTGAAGTTCAAGTTGCTAAAAGAGAAGGTCATAAAGTTCCATTAGGCACAGGGTTAACAAAAGAGGGAAAAGATACAACTGATCCTGCTGAGATTGCAGATGGAGGTGTTTTATTGCCTTTCGGCGGCTATAAAGGCTCAGGGATTGCGATGATGGTAGAATTGCTTGCTGGTGCCTTAGTAGGAGATAATTTTAGTTATGAGACGGCTGAGAAGGATAATAATGATGGAGGACCTCCAAGTGGCGGAGAGTTTATTTTAGCAATATCTCCAGATAAATTGTCAGATACCGATTGGGATACTCATTCATCAAAATTTTTTGATAAAATGAAATCAATGGGTGATGTCAGACTCCCTGGTGAGAGAAGACATAAGAATAGATTAGATAAAGGACCTAGACATATCAATGAAGATCTAGTTAATAAAATTAAATCATTAAGCTAATTCTAATTCAATCGGTGTATGATCAGATGGTTTTTCTCTACCTCTTGGATATTTATTAACTTTAACATCCTTAATATTATTCAGTAAACTGTTAGTCACTAAAAAGTGATCAATCCGCATTCCATTATTTTTTTGCCAAGCACCACTTGTGTAATCCCAAAAAGTATATTCTTCTTTATCAGGATAAATATATCTAAACGCATCATGAAATCCTAAATTAAATATTTCTCTTAATTTTTTTCTAATCTCAATTCTAAAAAGAGCATCATTTTCATATCCTTTAGGGTCGTGAACATCTTCAGCAGAAGGTATTATGTTAAAGTCACCAGCGATAATTATATTATCATAACTTTTTAAAAGTGTTTTAAGTTTTTTAATTAAACTATTTAGCCAATATAATTTATAATCATATTTTTCAGTATCTACTGGGTTACCATTTGGCGTATAGATATTTATAATTTTAATAGTTTTAGATTTATACTTTGCATCTGCTGTAATTATTCTTGATTGTTTATTTTTATCTTTAAAAATATCTTTTTCAATTTTATCTAATTTTTTTTTTGAAAGTATTGCAACACCGTTATAACTTTTTTGTCCAAAAACATAACTTTCATATTTGAGTTTTTTAATATCATCAAATGGATAAGTTTCCTCTTGAGTTTTTATTTCTTGAGTTAATACAATATCAGGATTAAATTTCTTTAAATATTCCTGAACATTTAATATTCTTGCTCTAATAGAATTTACATTCCATGAGCTAATGATCATTAAAGAGAAAATGAAACACCACAACCGCAAGATGATTTGCTTTGTGGGTTACTAATTTTAAATTGGTCTCCAATTAATTCTTTTACGAAATCAACCTCTGATCCTTTCAAGAGATCAGCTGAAGTTTTATCTATTAAAATATTATCTTGTCTTAAATCGTCGTCTTGAGGTGTTTTATCAAATGAGAAATCATACTGAAACCCTGAGCATCCACCACCTTTGATAGCGATTCTAAAAAAAGAACCTTCATCCTTAGATGATAGAAGGTTATTGATTTGTTTTAACGCATTATCTGTAAATTTAATTTCTTTAATCATTATTTATCGCTGTTATTACTAATATAATTAATATTTGCCATTTTTAAAGAATGAATAATTACTCAAAATTAGGTTTTTTTACATCAAAAGGTCGCTTAACTTTAGAGCCAAATAGCTCGTTTAGAACGCCTTTTCAGAGAGATAGGGATAGAATAATCCATTCTGCGTCATTCAGAAGATTAAAGCACAAAACCCAAGTTTTTGTTAATACAGAAGGTGATCATTATAGAACGAGAATAACTCATTCATTAGAGGTTGCTCAAATTGCTAGATCAATTTCAAAATATCTAAATTTAAATGATGATTTAGTTGAAACACTAAGTTTAGCCCATGATATGGGACATACTCCATTTGGTCACGCAGGCGAAGAAACTTTGAATGAATCAATGACCAAGCATGGTGGTTTTGATCATAATCTTCAAACTTTAAGAATAGTCATGTTTATAGAAAATAAATATTTAAAATTTAGAGGTTTAAACTTAACAATTGAAACACTAGATGGCCTTTTAAAACACAATGGACCAATAAGTAATATTGACAAAATAAACAGAATAATTGGAGCTAAAAAATTCAAACAAAAAATTAATTTTAAAAAAAATTCTTCTCTTGAGGCACAAATTGCAGCTATATCTGACGACATAGCTTACAACAATCATGATATACAAGATGGAATTAAGGCTAAATTGTTTTCTTTAAATCAATTGTGTGAAATTAATTTTTTTAAACAAATCTACAAGTCATATAAAACTAAAATTAATCGTTCAAATAAAGATATTATAGTTTATCAAATTATAAGAGACTCGATAAATTTAATGGTGCAAGATGTAATTAAAAATAGTATTAAAAATTTAAAGAAAAATAAGATCTATACTAAAAGAGACGTTTATATGTATAAAGATAAAATAATCAATTTCTCTAGTAAATTTTTATCATTAGAAAATGAGGTAAAAAATTTTTTAAAAGTGAATATGTATAATAATAAGATTGTGCAATTGAAAAATAATCAAGGAAAAAAAATAGTAGAAACTTTATTTAAAATAATAGAAAAGAAACCCAAAAAGTTTATTATTAATAAATCTATAGATAATAATAAATATAGAGCAATTTCTGATTATATATCAGGAATGACTGATAGATACGCAATACAACTATACAAGTCACACAAATGAATATATTTGAAAATTATTTATTAAAGATTGAAAAAGTTATTAAGTCAGCCTACAAAGATAATTTGTTAGAGTTGCCAGATAATTTATCGGGTATCAATGTTGATATTCCACCTGCAAAGTTTAGTGGAGACATTTCTACAAATGTTGCAATGGTTTTATCCAAAATTAATAAAAAACCTCCTATAGAACTTGCTAAGCAGATAGCTGATTTAATAAAAGATAGTGATAGCAATATTGATGAAATTAGCATTGAAAAACCAGGTTTTATTAATCTAAAATTTAAAAATGAATTTTGGAATGGCTTTATATTAGATGTCTTAAATAATTCATCATATGGAAATAGTGCTAGTGGGAAAAAAAATAGTTATTTAGTAGAGTTTGTTTCTGCCAATCCAACTGGACCTTTGCACGTGGGTCACTCAAGAGGTGCTATACTTGGAGATGTAATATCTAATCTTTTATCTTTTAATGGTCATAAAGTTACCAAAGAATATTATGTTAATGATTATGGAAATCAAATCTCTCATTTTACAAAATCAGTTTATTTACGAATAAAAGAAATACTTTATAGTGAAACTTTTCCTGTAGAAGATAAGGATTTATATCCTGGAGTCTATCTTATAGATATAGCAAAAAAAATAATTTCAAATAATAAAGATTTAGATTTTAAAAACTTTGACTCTGTATCAGAAAAACTAAAACATTTTTCAATACAAGAGTCTTTAAAGTTGATAAAAATTAATTTAGAAAATCTTGGTATAAAACATGATAACTTTGCCAGCGAAACTGAAGTTATAAATAATAATGAAGTTGATGAAGTAATTAAAAATTTAAAAGATAAAAAATATATTTATGAGGGAAAAATTAAAGCTCCCGAAGGAGAAAGTAACGAAAATTGGGTGGAAAGAGAGCAATTATTATTTAAATCTACAGAATTTGGTGATGATAAAGATAGAGCTCTTCAAAAAGAAGATAAATCATGGACATATTTTGCAAGTGATGTTGCTTATCATAATACAAAGTTAAAAAGAGATTTTAATATTCTTATAAATATACTTGGTGCCGATCATGCTGGTTATATTAAAAGAATTACTTCTGTAGTTGAAGCTTTGTCAGGTGAAAAAAATAAATTAATTTGCAAAGTTAGTCAGTTAGTAAAACTTATTAAAGATAAAAAACCTTTTAAAATGTCTAAAAGGAAAGGTGATTATATTACTATTGAGGATCTTATTAATGAAGTGGGTAAGGATGCAACAAGGTTTATTATGTTAAGCAGAAGTAGTGATGCTGAAATTGATTTTGATTTTGATAAAGTAAAAGAAAAATCGAAAGAAAACCCCATTTACTATGTTCAGTATGCATATGCTAGAATTTCGTCAGTTTTTAGAAATACTCAAAATGATATAAATAGCAATCTTGAGATAAAGAATTCAGATTTTAATTTTGGCAATGAAGAAATAAAACTATTCAAAAAAATTAGTGAATGGCCTAAATGTGTTGAAGTTTCCTCAGAAAAATTAGAACCACATAGAATTTCAGTTTATCTTTATGAATTAGCTTCAGAATTCCACTCTTATTGGAATATGGGCAAGGACGATGTTTCTAAAAGATTTATCGAGGAAGACAATACAATTAAAATGGAAAAACTAGTTTTCCTAAAATCTATAGCCAATACTTTGAAAACAGGTATGAATATTTTGGGCGTAGATACACCTGAAAAAATGTAATGATTAAAGAACTAAAGTATCTTTTTTTTCTTATTATAATTTTCTTCTTTATTTTTTTTACTGCCAGATACTATTTCTCTGATGAAAATATTAAGAAATCTTATAGATCACTTTCTTTAATTGATGAAAAAATTAATAATATCGAAAAAGATCTTATATTATTAGAAAATGATACAGTAAATATTATTGAATATGTAGAATTTAAAAATAATAAGAAAAAAAATAAATATTCTTTTTGGGAACTTCTTTATAATGACAAATAAATCCCATAGATCTTTTATTTGTGGAATAAAAGGTAAATATCTTACCCAAAAGGAAATAAGTTTTTTAAAAAAATATAAACCATGGGGAATTATTTTATTTTCTAGAAATATAAATTCTATAAATCAAACTAAAGAACTAACAAATTCTATTAAAAAAATTTTTAACAATAAAAATTATCCTATTATGATAGATGAAGAGGGTGGTAGAATTAGTAGGTTAAGGAAATTTATTGATAATTCTATTTTTTCAGCTGAATATTTTGGAAATCTTTTTAATAAAGATAAAAAAAAATTTAATATTTATTATAATGTTTATGTTAAACAAATTGCATACCTATTAAAATTATTAGGTATAAATATCAATACAGTTCCAGTTCTAGACCTTAAAAGAAAAAATTTTCATAAAATTGTTGATGACAGATCATTTTCAAGTAATAAAAAAATAGTATCAATAATGGGAGATATTTGTATCAATCATTTTCATAAAAATGGTGTTGCAACAGTGATGAAACACATTCCAGGACATGGTTTAGCTAAAGTCGACAGTCATAAAAATCTTCCTAAAATAACTAAAAATGAGGATTATTTAGTTAAAAATGATTTTTATACTTTTAAAAATAAGAAATCATTGATTGCAATGACAGGCCATTTGCTATTTAAAAAAATTGATCCTCAAAATAATGTTACTCATTCAAAAAAAATTATTAGTTTAATAAGAAATAAAATAAAATTTAAAAATCTAATTTTAACAGACGATCTTTCAATGAAAGCTTTAAAAGATAAACTTGATGTTAGAGTAAAAAAATCCTTTTTAGCAGGATGCAATTTAGCCTTACATTGCAATGGAAATTTAAGTGAAATGGTTACTGTTGCACAAAACTCACCAAAATTAGACAATTTTGTAACGAAAAAAACATCACAATTAATAAAAATTATAGGTTAGAGTGATTCTCGATGTCCGATGATTCTTTAGACTTTAATGTAAACTTAAATAATTTCAGTGGTTCTCTTGAGATTTTACTAGATCTTGCTAAATCGCAAAAAGTAGATTTAGAAAAAATTTCTATAACAAAACTTGCTGATCAATTTCATCAATATTTAATAGAAAAAGAAAATTTAAATTTAGAAATAGCCTCTGAATATTTGTTAATGGCAACTTGGCTTACTTATTTAAAATCAAAATTATTACTTCCTGAAACTGATGAAGATGAGTTTAAGGCTTTTGAAGTTGCTGAGAAACTTAAACTACAACTAAAAAAATTAGAGTTAATTAGATTACTATCTTCTCAAATGTTAGATAGAAAAAGACTAGGCAGAGATGTTTTCATGCGTGGATCTAAAAGTGGTGTTAAGTCAATTTATGATAAAAAAGTTTCTTTAACATTATTTGAATTATTAAAAGCATATTCAGGGATAGTCATGACAAAAGATTTTCATACTATGAACATACCTAAACTTCCTGTTTTTACGACTGAGGATGCTATTAAAAGAATAAAAGAGTTCTTTGGCACACTTAATGATTGGAAAAATTTGTCTGAATTAGTTCCTTCTGGGTTTAATAAATCACCTAATTTAAAAAGAACAGGTAAAGCAGGAATTTTTGCTGGCTCTTTAGAATTGGTAAAAGAGGGAAATATATCTTTGAAGCAAAAAGAATTATTCGATGATATTTATGTTAAGGAAAATTAATGAATAAAATTAAAAAAAATAACATTGTAAGTTTTCCAACTAAACTTACCGATATAGAAAGAGAGATTGAAGCTATTATATTTGCTGCAGCGGAACCTCTTTCAGTTGAGACAATAGAGTCTAAATTATCTAAACAAACTGATATTCAGCAATCACTGGAAAAGTTAAGAAATTTCTACTCAAATAGAGGAATTAATTTGATTTGCATATCTAATAAATGGTCATTCAGAACTGCAGTTAATTTATCTTCTTTAATGTCAGAACAAAAAACTGTTGAAAAAAAATTATCTAGAGCTGCAATCGAAACTCTTGCTATTATTGTTTATCACCAACCTGTTACAAGGTCTGAAATTGAAGAGATAAGAGGTGTAGCTTTTGGAACTAATACTTTAGAAATTTTAATGGAGTTAAATTGGGTTAAACATGAAGGTAGAAAAAATGTTCCCGGTAAACCAATACAATATGGAACCACAGATGAATTTTTAAGTCATTTTAATCTACAAAAATTGTCAGATTTACCAACCGTGAATGAATTAGGTTCAGCAGGATTGATTGATACATCAAGTGTAGACGCATCAATATTTGGAACAGGCAAATTTTTTAAAGAAAAACAAGTCGATAAGAAGGAAAATATTTATTCTGATAT
Source organism: uncultured Pelagibacteraceae bacterium (assembly GCA_902603475.1). GTDB lineage: Bacteria > Pseudomonadota > Alphaproteobacteria > Pelagibacterales > Pelagibacteraceae > Pelagibacter. The sequence continues at coordinate 4,346 of CACKUZ010000010.1, read as the reverse complement.
TGATGAAATGTTAAGCAGTACCCTCAAATCTGACGAAACCTAAAAAATCACTTTTAATAAATCAATAATAAGGTTATAAATAATTTATGAGTATAGGATTTTGGCAAATAGCAATTGTAGTAATATTAGTAGTTTTACTTTTTGGTAGAGGAAAAATCTCTAGTTTAATGGGTGATGTTGCTAAAGGTATTAAAAGTTTTAAAAAAGGTATGGCTACAGATGTTGCTGATGAAGACCAAACTAAAAATATTTCAGAAAATCAAGACTCAAATAAAAAAGAATAACAAATGCCGTCAATTGGCTGGCTAGAAATATTAATCATAGTCTCAATAGCAATTATTGTAGTAGGTCCTAAAGATTTTCCTTACATGTTAAAAAAAATTGGTTCATGGATTGGTTCGGCCAAAAGATATGTTCGTGATGTTCAAGGACAAGTTAGTGATTTAACAAATGAAACTTTAAATACTGATATAGACGATAAACCTAAATCAGAAAATCAAAAGAAAAAAAAACATGAGTAAAGATAAAGAGGGAAGTTTTATAAGTCATTTAACAGAGTTAAGGAAAAGATTAATAAACTCATTTATATTTTTAGCTATTCTATTTGTAATTTGTTATTATTTTTCTGAGTACATTTATGGATTTTTAGTTGAGCCATATGCGAATGCAGTAAAAGATGACGATATAAATAGAAGATTAATATTTACTGCTCTCCAAGAAACATTTCTAACATACTTAAAAGTTTCTTTTTTTGCAGCTTTCTTTATCACAAGCCCATTTATACTAATCCAAGTTTGGAAATTTATAGCACCTGGACTTTATAGCCATGAAAAGAAAGCAATAATGCCATACTTAGTGATGACACCAATTCTATTCTTGCTTGGAGGAATGTTGGTTTATTATCTAATAATGCCTTTAGCTATAAAGTTTTTCTTATCTTTCGAGAGTTTAGGGGCAGCCACTAATTTACCAATTCAATTAGAAGCTAAAGTGAATGAGTATTTATCATTGGTAATGAAGCTTATTTTTGCATTTGGCTTAAGTTTTCAATTACCAGTAGTATTAAGTTTATTAGCTAGAATCGGTGTGGTGAATTCAACATTTTTAAAAGAGAGAAGAAAATATGTCGTTGTAATTATATTCGCAGCAGCAGCTATATTAACGCCACCAGATCCAATCACTCAAATTGGTTTGGGTATACCATTATTAATTTTATATGAATTATCAATAATATCAGTAGGAATAATTGAAAAGAAAGCCGCAGAAAAAAATGCACAATATTAAAGATATCAGAAATGACTTTGAAAACTTTAAGGAAAAACTTAAAAATCGAAATATTGATATAAGTCTTGATAACATAAGAAGTTTAGATGGGGAAAATAGAAAGCTTATTCAAGAAAAAGAAAAATTTGAGATGGAAAAAAAGACTATTTCAAAATCTAAAGACCAAAGTTTATTTAAAAAATCAAAAGAGCTCTCTTTAAAAATTGAAGAAATTAATAAAAATCAAATAAAATTACAGAGCCAGATCACTGATATTTTATCATCTATACCCAATATACCATTGAACGATGTCCCAATAGGACAGGATGAAAATTCTAATAAAGAAATTGAAAAAAAAGGTGAAATAAAAGAATTTAATTTTAAACCTAAATCTCATTATGAACTAGGAGATAAATTAAATATGCTTGATTTTGATTTAGCAACGAAAACAACTGGTTCTAGATTTGTATTTGTTAAAAAAGAATTAGCTCAATTAGAAAGAGCAATATCAAATTTTATGATTGATACACATACTCAAAAAAATGGTTATACAGAAATATCCCCTCCATTAATTGTAACCGCTGATACAATGTTTGGCACTGGACAATTGCCAAAATTTGAAAACGACCAGTTTGAAATTAAATTAGACGAAGGTGATGGAAGAAAGTTTTTAATACCAACTGCTGAAGTAATTTTGACAAATATTGTTAAAAATCAAATTTTAGAAAAGAATGAATTACCAATTAGAGTAGTCGCATCAACACCATGTTTTAGAAAAGAAGCAGGTAGTTATGGTAAAGATACTAAAGGCATGATTAGACAGCATCAATTTTATAAAGTGGAATTAGTAAGTATTGTTGAAAATGATAAATGTTTAGAAGAATTAGAAAGGATGTCTAATTCTGCTACAATGATATTGGACGAGTTAAAACTACCTTATAGAAAAGTTATTTTATGTACTGGTGATATGGGTTTTAGTGCAGAAAAAACGTATGACATTGAAGTTTGGTTACCATCTGAAAATAAGTATAGAGAGATTTCAAGCTGTTCATCTTGTGGGTCTTTCCAAGCAAGGAGAATGAAAGCTAGATATAAAGGACAAAACAATTCAAAAGAATTTGTTGGCACACTGAATGGCAGTGGATTAGCAGTTGGCAGAACTATGATTGCTATTATGGAAAATTATCAAACGGAAGATGGATCTATTTTGATACCTGATGTTCTAAAGCCATATATGCCAAATATAGATAAAATTTCTATCAATTAAGAGTTGAGTTTGAATAATAGATAGGATAAATAGCCTTAACTTAATAGGATACGTTATGGATGCTGGAATTGGACAATTTATACCCTTAGTTTTAATTTTTGTTATTTTCTATTTTTTTCTTATTAGACCTCAACAGAAAAAAGTAAAAGATCACAAAGCTATGGTTGAAGCCCTTAAAAGAGGAGATAAAGTCATAACCTCTGGTGGAATAGTCGGCATTGTTGAAAGAATAATTGATAACGAAAAAGTTGAGGTTAAAATTTCTGATAATGTGAATGTCGAAGTTGTCAGAGCAACTGGAATTCAAGGTTTAGTAACCTCTACAGAACCAAAAAAATAACATTATAAAAAAGTGTTATACTTTTCAAAATTACGAATAATTTCAGTAATTGTTTTTACAGTTATCTTTTCCTACTTTGCTTTTTCGAATTTTGTTAAATTTGATGATAAATTTTTTTCAAAAAATATAAATTTAGGTTTAGACTTACAAGGTGGATCCTACTTACTTCTTGAGATAGATAATCGACCAGTAATTACTCAAAAACTACAGGCAAAAATAATTGAATTAAAAAGATATTTTAAAGAAAAGGAAATAACTCTTAAAAATTTTTCACTTAAAGGTGACACAATTTTATTTGAGACAACAAATAAAGAATTTGAAAATGTTAAAAACATTTTAATTGACAAAGAAAGTGATGTTAATACTTATTATCCAACTTACAAATCACATGAGTTCGATGTCATAGAAGATGGAAATCTTTTTTCATTAAATTACTCTAGATATGGTTTAGTCTTATTAAAAAATTCTTCACTAGATCAGGCAATTGAAATTGTAAGAAGAAGAGTTGATGAGGTTGGAACAAATGAGCCTAATATTTTAAAAAGAGGAAATGATAGAATATTAGTTGAATTACCTGGTTTAGATGATCCAAATAGAATTAAATCATTACTTGGAAAAACTGCAAATCTTACATTCCAATTTATTTCACAAAATAATGAAGAGTCTTTTGGAACTGAAAAATTATCTTTTGAAGATGGTTCCAGAGACGCAATTGTTAGCAAAAGAATAATTTTAAGTGGTGATAATCTAGTTGATGCAAAACCAACAATGAATTCTCAAACAAATGAAACGGTAGTTTCATTCAGTTTAGATAGAGTAGGTGCCAAAAAATTTGGTAAAGCAACAAGTACCGGTGTTGGAAAACAACTAGCAATAATCTTAGATGGCAAAATAATTAGCGCTCCTTCAGTTAGAGAACCTATAATTGGTGGATCTGGACAAATTTCAGGTGACTTTACTTTTCAATCCGCTACAGATCTTGCATTGCTACTTAGATCTGGAGCTTTACCAGCACCTTTAAATATTATTGAAGAGAGAACTGTTGGACCAGACTTGGGTCAAGACTCAATAGATGCTGGTATTTTATCTTTATTTATTGGTTTCTTGTTAGTTATTTTATTTATGATTTATAAGTATAGAGCATTTGGATTAATTGCTAATTTAGCACTAGTCTCAAACCTCTTTTTATTAATTGGTATTCTAACTTTATTTGAAGCAACATTAACCTTGCCTGGGATTGCAGGTATAATTTTAACAGTCGGAATGGCTGTTGATGCAAATGTTTTGATTTTTGAACGTATCAAAGAAGAGACTAAAAATGAAAAAAACCCAATAATTGCTTTTGATGCTGGATATACAAAATCAAGAACAACAATTTTAGATGCAAACATCACAACATTAATTGCAGCGTTCATTTTGTTTTTTATGGGATCAGGACCTGTAAAAGGTTTTTCTGTAACTTTAGGTGTCGGTATT
>CACKUZ010000009.1 GCA_902603475.1 uncultured Pelagibacteraceae bacterium | reverse complement strand
ACCAATACCACTAGATCTAAGAATAGTTTTCCAAGTTTTTTTATAATCATCTAAGGATGGAAGTTTTACAGCTTTTAGTGCAACTCTTTTGAAAACTTGATCAAGGAGTGTAGACTGAGTTAACATTTCGCTTATTGCAAATAAACCTACTACAACTGGTATAAATCCTATTCCTACAGAAAGCTCATTTATACCATAAGTAAATCTATCAATTGAAGTCATAAAATCTTTTCCGATAGTAGAAATTAAGATTCCAAACGCACCAGCGATTAAATTTTTGATCGGGCTTCCTTCCCCAATTGATGCTAGCATTGTTAAACCAAAAATAGCTAACGCAAAATATTCTGGTTGACCAAATTCATAGGCAAGTTGAGCTAAAACAGGTGCAAAAAATACCAATACTATTACGCTAAAAATTCCACCCACTGTGCTTGAAACTGTCGCCATACCCAAGGCTCTTCCTGCTTCCCCCTTCTGAGCTAGGGGATAACCATCTAGACAAGTGGCTGCTGCTGCTGGAGTTCCAGGGGTATTTATTAAAACTGCAGTGATTGCACCGCCGTATGTTCCAGCACAGTAAATTGATGTTAAGAGAACTATTGCTGAAAGAGGGTCTAAAGTCATAGTAAATGGTAAAATTAATGCACCACCAGTTGTAGGGCCTAATCCTGGTAGAACGCCTAAGACCAGTCCAAATAAAGTCCCAAAAATTAAAACAATTAACAACTTAGAACTAAACAAAGGTGCCATCATTAATAAAAGATTGTCCATATTAGTAATAATAAAGGTTTGTAATTATTCCTGGAGGAAATCTAAGTCCCAATATCATTTCAAAAAATATGAAAACTACTAATGGAAACAAAATTCCAACTAATAATAAATAAAAAATTCTCTTTTCACCCCAATTGTATGAAACAAATATTGAGAGTACTGATATAGCTAAGAAAAAGTCTAATGTTTTAGAAATTATAATAAATAAAATAAAACTTAAGATTGTTAAAAAAAATGGTTTTGGAAGTTTTTTTTCTTTTTTCCAAGGATTTTTGAATGAAAGATAATAAATAACTGCAGTTAAAAACATTATCAATACTAACAATCCTTTTGGGAAAGTAGCAGGTTGTATGCCTCTATTTAAAATTGGAGGAACCTTATCAAATGTAAAAGTAGTTACTAATAATATTGACGAAACAAATATAATTACAAAAAAAACTTTAAATTCATCTTTAAAAAAAAAGGGCAAACTTTTGTTTGCCCTTTTTTTATTTCGTACATTATTCATAAAAATGTACTTTCTTATGACTAATTAATGTAACCCAAAGCTTTAAGTTGAGCAGTCATCTCTGCAAGCATGACTTCCATTTGCTTGCCCCACTCATCAGCTCCAACAACACTAGTTGAATCAAGGCCGATATCAGTTAAAAAACTTTGGAAATATTTATGTTCCATTGCTTTAATCATTGCATCTTCAAGTTGTTTTTTTCTATCGCCTGGAACACCTTTTCTTGTTACAAAACCTCTAACTGTTGAAAGCACAACTGGAATTCCTAACTCAGTAGCAGTAGGAACATTACTTAATTTTTCCATTCTGTTACTAGCAAGTACAACTGAAACACACAATGTACCATCTTCAATTTCTGTTACAGCTTCTCCCAAGTTTAAAACACCTACATCAATATCTCCTTTGATAAGATTAGTTTTAATAGGACCAACACCTTTATAAGGAACAATTGTTGGGTCTGTTAATTTTCCTTTTTTTGTAAAAGCGATAGCACTTACATCATCAATACCACCAACGTGAGTAGTACCATATTTTAATGACTTTGATTTTTGAGCGCTAATAAATTTTTTAGCATCTTTAATATCATTTTTACAATTTACGACAAATAATTGAGGATCATCAGTTCCTCTTGCAAGTGGTTGCATATCACTTAATTTAACTTTTGTTTTTCCTAATGCCATAGAAACAGCATGTCCTGTAGTCCAAGTTAAAGTATGTTGACCATCTGCTGGTAAAGTCATCATGTAATCCATAGATGCAGCTCCACCACCACCTTTCTTGTTAACTAATTGCATATCTTGTTTTAGATACCTTCTAGTTCTTAACAACATCATTCTAGTAGTTACGTCTGTACCACCACCAAAACCAGCGTGTGTAATAGCTTGAATTGGGTGACCATCTGCTTTTGCAGAAGTAATCATAAGTGGAAGTGCAACAATAAAAAATTCAGTTACCAAAAATGCAGCAGCTAAAAATAGTTTAAAACTTTTTTTCATTATTTCCCTCTTTTTAGTTAATTTATAATTAAATATTTAAACATAATCTGATACATAGCGTAAAGTAAAAAATGGCTCAAAATAAAATTAACATAGCAGTTCTTTTAGGGGACCCTTCTGGTATAGGCCCCGAATTGGTCTCAAAACTATTGTCAGAGGAAATCACTAACAAGGCTAATTTAATTGTCATAGGTGAAAAAAATATATTAGAAAGTGGAAATAAAATTTCAGGGAAATCACATAATCTAAATTTTGTAGAAGATTTCGATAATATTGATTTTGCGAAGGGTGTTAAATTTTTTCTAGATATCTCTAATGGTAAAAATCATAATTATAAATTATCTGAGTGCTCTAAAGAGGCGGGAGAAAGCGTCTTAGCTTCGCTAAATTTAGCTTTAGATCTTGCTAAAGAAAATAAAATTCATGCAATAAACTTTGGACCTTTTAATAAAACAAGCCTTAAACTTGGAGGAAATAAATATTCTGATGAATTACATTTAATGGCTGAAAAGTTAGAGGTTAAAAATTTTTTTTGTGAATTTAATGTTATTGATAATTTTTGGACAGCAAGGGTATCATCACATATTCCAATAAAAGAAGTTCCAGAACATGTAAAAAAGGAAAATATTATTAAGCCAATTAAACTTATAAATGAAGCTATGAAATTAAATGGTATTAAAAGTCCAAGAGTAGCAGTTCAAGCACTGAATCCTCATGCTGAATTTGGAACTGAGGAAAAAGAAGAAATTATACCTGCAATAGAAGAGGCAAAAAAACTAGGTATTAATGCTGATGGACCTTTGCCGTGCGATACTTCTTTTATTACTGCTTATAAAGATGGAAATCATGATTGTATTGTTGGTATGTATCATGATGCTTTGCAATCAGGTTTAAAAGCATTTGGATTTGATCGAGGAGTAACCGTTCAAGGAGGTTTGCCTTTACCTATTACCACTCCTGCTCACGGTACAGCATTTGATATTGCAGGTAAAAATGTGGCAAATTTAGAACCTACTTTGAATTCATTTAAAATTGCATTAACAATGGCAGAAAATAAAAACAATTAAATGTCTAAAATAAAAAATATTCGTACCAAGGTATATCAATGGAATAGTAAGACAGTTCCTCCACAAAACAATTTTTGCACAAATGCATCAGACCTTTTGTTTGAAAAATCAGATGCTATGGGCTCTTTTAGGTTTCATGAATGGTTAATATGTGAAGTTGAAACTGATGATGGAATAATTGGAATTGGAAACGCGGCACTCGCACCTCAGTTGGTTAAAAAAACAATCGATACTTATTTAACGCCGTTAGTACTAGGTGAAGATCCTTTTGATTATTCTTATATCTGGGAAAAAATGTACAGAAGAACGCATGCGTGGGGAAGAAGAGGTTTGGGTATGGTAGCTATTTCTGCAATTGATATTGCTCTCTGGGATATAATGGGAAAGATTACAAATAAACCTGTATTTAAATTATTAGGTGGGAGAACAAAAGAAAAAATTCCTGTTTACGCATCTAAACTTTACAGCCAACCAATCAAGGACTTGCAAAAAGAAGCTGAAAGCTATGTTAAGCAAGGTTTTAAAATGTTTAAAATGAGATTTGGGTGGGGGCCAAAAGATGGACCTGAAGGCATGAAAAAAAATATTGAGTTAGCTGAAGCAGTTAGAGAAGTTATTGGATATGATACTGACTTAATGATGGAATGTTATATGGGTTGGAACCTGGATTATGCAAAAAGGATGATACCAAAATTGGTAAAATTTAACCCTAGATGGTTGGAGGAACCAGTTATAGCAGACGATATTCATGGATATGCTGAATTAAATAATATGAATGCAATTCCAATTTCTGGTGGAGAACATGAATTCAACTTATTTGGGTTTAAACAATTGTTGGACATTAAAGCAGTCAGTTATATTCAATATGACAATAATAGAGTTGGTGGATTTACAATTGCAAATAAAATAAATGCATTGGCAGAAGCTTATCAAGTACCAGTTATTCCTCATGCAGGTCAAATGCATAATTATCATTTAACAATGTCAAATTTTAATTGTCCAATATCTGAATTTTTTCCTGTCCATGACGTAGAAATTGGCAATGAATTATTTTATTATATTTTTGAAGGTGATCCTGCCCCTAAAAATGGATATATAGATTTAGATGATAACAAACCAGGTTTAGGTTTAACAATTACTGATAAATTTAAGTCTGATTTCAAAATTATAGAATAGTTAATAGACTTCTACTTCATCTAGGTTGGGCATTGCATTAGCTGCTCCGACTCTTGTAGTTGAAATACCAGCAACCTTATTTGCAAATTTTAAAGCATCTTTATCCTCATGATTTTTTGATAAAGCATACGCAAAGGCTCCATTGAATGCATCACCTGCTCCAGTTGTATCTACAACTTTATCTTTTAAATTAAAGGCATCAATAAAATAGCTTTCAGAAGAGTTTGCAAAGTAAACTCCTTTTGAGCCTAAAGTTATAACAATATTTTTAACTCCTTTATTCAGAAAAGTTTTTCCAGCCTCTTCAATTTCTATTTTGGTTTCAACATTTTTTTTTAAATAAAAACTTGCTTCTGTTTCATTAGGTGTAAAATAATCCATACGCTTAAAATCACTCTCATTAATATTTGATGCAGGCGCTGGATTGAAAATAGTTGTTGAACCTGATTCTTTTGCTTTGTTAAGTGCATAACTAGTTACTTCATAAGGTGTCTCTAACTGAGTTAAAAAAATTTCTGAATTTTTGATAAAACTTAAATTTTTATCAATATCTTTATTGGTTAAAGAGCCAGCTGCACCTGGTACAATGTTTATGGCGTTGTCTCCAGTTTTTTCGTTTATCATTATACCTGCCACACCTGTTAACTGATTTTCATCTTGAATTATTGAGTCTCTATTAATTCCCACTTCCTTATAAAGATTTAATGCCATTTTAGCATTTTGATCATTCCCAATCTTTGTTATAAAATTAACTTGGCCTCCAAGTCTAGCTGCAGCAATTGCTTGGTTTGATCCTTTTCCACCTGGACCAACAATATGTTTATTGCCTAAAATAGTTTGTCCTTTTTCAGGAATCGCATTAGCTACAAAACAAAGATCGGCAACAAAAACACCAAAAACACAAATAGATTTCATTTATTATGTCCAAACTTTTCCGTCTGGTAAAATTACACCCTTGGTAAGCACAAAACATCCAAATGGCCTAGCATCTGTGGTAGTTACTATACAATAAGCTTTTTTTGCTTCCTCATAAAAATCTTTTCTTGAAATTGAACCAACTTTCCAATTTTCACCTGAAACTGTCTTAACTGCTTCAATAAATTCTTTATGAGTTTCAGTTAATTCATCAGGTTTATCATCTACTTCCATCCTAATCGCTGGTGATCCACCTTTAGATGCAACAAAACTGTCTAATGGAAATACAGATAATATAGCCGTTGCTGCATCTTTAATATTTACTCCATCAAGGCGAATAACTTTTTCGTTAGTAGTGTTTGAAGGAAAGTTTGCATCAGCTAAAATTAGCTTTTCACCATGTCCCATTGACCTTAAATGAAATAGTAATTCAGGGCTCAGTACAGGATTAATATTAATTAACATTTAAAGATTATAGTACATAAAAAAAAAGGGTGGAATAAAATTCCACCCTTTAAATCAATATGTAAAACTAAAGATTATTTAAAATCGTTAGCGTTTTCTTTTGTTACTAATTGTGTACCAGTATCAATATTAGGATCAATACTTCCTCCATTAGCTAACTCAAGTGCATACTTAACTCCATACGCTCCCATGTTGTATGAGAACTGAGCGATAGTTGCAGTCATTTCACCTTTTAAGATACTTGTAGCTGCATCAGGTGTAGCATCAAAACCTACAACAACAACATCATTCATGTCAGCATCTTTTAAAGCTTGCATTGCACCTAAACCCATATTGTCATTAGAAGCAAATATTGCTTTAATGTTTGGATTTTTTAGAATGATTGACTCTGTTACAGATCTTCCTTTTGCTGTATCCCACTCTGCAGTTTGTGTTGCAACAAGATTTAAACCACAATTTTTAAATCCTTTGATTGCGCCATCTCTTCTTAACAATGCAGTTGATTGTGACTCAATTCCTGTAAGAATTGCAACGTCTGAACCTTTTGGAGTTTTATCACATATGAATTTAGCAGCTAACTCTGCACCATTCATATTGTTTGTTCCAATAAATGTTACACCCTCGTTAATTCCTTTAGTATCAACAAACACAACTGGAACTCCACTTTTAATCGCATCATCTACAATTGGTGCGAAAGCATTTGGATCTCCTGGTGCTAGAGCTAGTGCATCAACACCTTTTGCAAGTTGGTCTTCTACTTGGTTAATCTGAGCCTGCACATCACCTTCTTGTGGAGGTGCAATTAGAATTAGTTTAACGCCTAATTTTTTAGCTTCTTCTTCAGCGCCTTTAGTTACAGAAGCCCAGAATGGGTTTCCTGATCCAGGTCCTTTAATACTGAATAAGATTTTTTTTCCATGTCCATCAGCAAAAGAAACTGATCCCATGCTTATCAATAAAAAAATTGCTGATACAAAAACAACAATTTTTTTGTTTAGTTCTCTCATATTTTTACCCCTTTAATAATTATTAAAAATTAATTTAATTAAATTTTTAAAAAAAATTCAACTGTTTATAAAAGACCGTGTTTTTGAAGTTCAACCAAAACGTGTATTATTTTCTTGTTCCAAGATCTCTTCTTAATACATCTATATATACGGCCAAAACTATTATAGACCCTATTAAGACTTGTTGCCAAAATGAGCTAACATCCATTAGATTAAGGCCATTTCGTAAAATACCCATAATCATGACTCCAGCAAATACTCCAAGTACTGTTCCTCTTCCACCAAAAAAACTTGCTCCTCCAATAATGCAGGCTGCTATAGCATCTAATTCTGATTGGAGACCAGCATTTGGGTATCCTGAGTCTGTTCTTCCTGCTAAAATTAATGCTCCAATACCTGATAAAAATCCACACAAAGAGTAAACAATCACTAATATTTTATTAACGTTTATACCTGAAGCTCTTGCTGCATTAGGGTTGCCTCCTATTGCGTATATCCATTTTCCAGTCCGTGTTTTATTCATAAATATCCAGAAAATTATGTATACGATTGCGATTAAAACTAAGCTCACTGGAAGATATTGAGATTTTTCAAGGCCAAGCCAAGTTAAATCAATTCGTCCATGTCCAAGATACCTCACCTCATCTGTGAAACCACTTATTGGTGTTCCACCTGAAATTAAATTTCCCGTTCCCCTGAATATATAAAGAGTACCCAAAGTCATTATAAATGGATGGGGCATCCTCAACAATGTTATTCCTAATCCATTAAATAAACCACAAAGAAAACCTGCAATCAAAGGTGTAATAACTACTACATACCAAGGGGCTCCAGCTTTAGCAACTATTGCCAAGATCATTAATGATAACATCATGATGGATCCAACAGAAAGATCAATACCAGCAGTAACAATAACCATGAATACTCCTAACGCTAACATCGATTGCCAAGAAATTTGTTTAAATACATTTGTAACATTTCTCCATGATAAAAAAACATCTGGTTGAAGAAAATGCATCACTACAATCATTATGACTAACAATAAAAGTATTCCATACTTTTCAAGGTATGGCATTATTTTTAAATATAATGATTCTTTTTCTTGATCTTTATTTTCCATAATTATTTTTTACCCATTATCCATCCAATAACTTCGTCCCTTGAAGTCTTAGATAATTCAGATTCCGCAAAATTTGTTCCTTGAAATAATGCCATCACACGATCACATACAGCAAAAATATCATCCATTCTATGACTGATGACAATTACTCCAACGCCTGTTTTCTTTAAACTATTTATGAGGTCTAGAACTTTTCCAACTTCTTTTATTGCAAGTGCAGCAGTTGGTTCATCCATTATTACAACTTTAGCATTAAATGCTGTTGATCTAGCAATTGCGACTGCTTGTCTTTGACCACCTGAAAGTTCCTCTACTTTTTGATCAGCACTTTTTACGTTAATTTTTAGTTTACCAAGATGTGCATCTGTAAGTTCTTTAATTTTTTTATAATCAAGAAATTTAAGTAGTCCAATATTTTTGGTTGGCTCACGTCCTAAAAAAATATTTTCACCTATTGGAAGATTTCCAGCTAATGCCAAATCTTGATAAACCATTTCTAAACCTAAATTTTGAGAATCTTTAGGGCTTTCTAAAATTTCCTCTTTGCCGTCAAAGAATAATGAGCCTGCACTTGGTTTGTATAGCCCTGATAAAACTTTCATTAAAGTTGATTTTCCAGCTCCATTATCACCCACAACACCAAGACATTCTCCTGCATGTATCTTTAAATTAACATTCTCAAGAGCTGTTATAGTTCCAAAGTATTTTGTTACACTTTTTGCTTCTAGAAGTAGTTGATTAATTGATGACATAAGTGAAGAAAATATAAAAAAATCAGTTAATTGCAACAGGTTTTGAGGCTAACAGCTTTACAGTTTTTCTTTCAGCCCTTTTGCAGAATTTTGGAGGTTTTTTTTTCAAAATTAAGCTCATATCTTTTAGAGCAATTTCACCCATATCAAAAAAAGCCTGCTCTAAAGCTCCAGCTCTATGAGCTGAAAATAATACATTTTTAAGTTTTCTAATTGGATCATTTTTTTTTACCGGCTCTTCAGGGAATACGTCCGTTGCAACATATATATCCCCTTTTTTAATTCTTGTTTTAAGATCTTCAAAGTTAACAATTGCTGCTCTACTCATTAAAATAAAAACTGATTTTGGCTTCATTTTATTCAATAATTTTTTATTTATTAAATTTTTGTTTTTAGTTGTGATTGTAGCCAATACATAAATAATCTCACAATTTTTAAACATTTTATTTAAATTTATAGATTTAAAGCCAGCTTTCTTAATAATTTTGTTTGGCACCCAAGGATCATAAACATTTATGTTTTTTGTAAAGGGTAACAACAATGGGTAAAGCGCCTTAGCTAAATCTCCAAAGCCAAGTAAACCGATGTTTTTATTTGTCAATAGTGAAGCATTTAAATTACTCTTTAAACCATATTTTTCTTTACCTTTTATAAAATCAAAATGAGCATTATGTATATTTCTTAATATAGATAAAGTCATACCTAGTGCTATTTCAGCAACAGGCTTTGAAAAAACTGGTGATGTAGCAAGAATATCAATTTTTTTTTTAAAGCAATAATCATAATCAATATTATCCATAAAATTGCTTTCAACATTTATAATACATTTCAACTTAGTAGCTTTTGACAAAAGATTTTTATTTAGATCTGGTTGACCCAATATAAATGTAGCTTTATGGATATTTTTTTCATAAAAATCTTTTTTATTTATTTTAGGAGCTTTTAATAATTTATATTTTGATTTTAGTTCCTTAAGTTTTTTTTTCGAAAAAATTAAGTTTAATTTTCTTGGAAATGGATCAGAAATAACTATATGTTTTTTCACTTTTATTTATTTAAGCAATTTCTTTGCATCTATTTCTAAAAACTTTTTTGGTTTTGCGCAGTTTGTATTCACTGATACAGATTTTCCAGATTTAGCTGCTTTCATAATTGAAGTTATAATTTCTAATACATGTAAAGATATTTCACCACTACATAAATGTTTTCTTTTGTTCTCAATTGAATATGCCATCTCAGACAATCCAGCTCCTCGATAGTTTGCATTGGTTGGCGCTTCGTTAGCTCTAGAACTTTGTGTTCTAATGTTAATACGTCCCAAAGACATTTTTGTGGTCTTAAATTCTCTCCACTTACTCCCTAATTTATTACAGATTAAAACTGATCCGCCAAACATATTTGGATCTGGAACAATCATTGACCCCTTTTCTCCATATAATTCAATATGATTTCTTTGATGAGCTATTACATCAAATGATAGTGTTAATCTTATAACAGAGTTATTTTTAAAAGTGATTGTGGATAAATATGTAGTTGGACATTCTACCTTAAATTTTTTTCCTTTTTTTGGTCCTATTCCTATAGTCCTATATTTTTGACCTTGAGTGATGGTGCTAGTTACTTTTCTTGCAGGTCCTAAAAGATTTACTAAAGCAGTAATATAATAAGGTCCCATATCAATAACAGGACCTCCTTCTTTTTTTGCAAACCATGGTTCAGGGTTAGGATGATATGACTCAATTCCAGGAAAAGCAAAAACTGCATTACCTAATTTTATTTTTCCGATAGAATTTTTTTCAACTAGTTCTTTTGATTTTTGTATTCCACCACCCAAAAAAGTATCAGGAGCATTACCTAAATAAAGTTTATTTTTCTTTGAAAGTTTTATTAAATCTTTTCCATCTTTTAAATTTATTGCTAAAGGTTTTTCAGAGTATACATGTTTTCCATTTGTTAAAGCTTTTTTAGAAATTAGATAATGTGCTTTTGGAATTGTAAGGTTTAAAATAATTTCAATTTCTTTGTCTTTAAGAAGTTCGTTTACAGTTAAAAATTTTATCCCATAATTAAATGCACAACGTTTTGCAGCTTGCATATTAATATCAGCACATTTAATAATTTTTATATTATTAAAATATTTTTCAGCTCTAAAATATGTTTCAGCAATATGTCCACAGCCTATTAAGCCAATTTTAAAAACTTTATTCATATAAAGTTTTTAAACACCTTGTCTCTGTTTTGATTTTCCTTCTTTGTGAAGTTTTAATGCTTCCTCGTTCTCTTTTGTTGTTGGTATCTCAAGTGTAGGGCTTTCCCAATAAGCAGATCCTTCAAGCCATTCGTAACTATGTGTTTTAATTGATATAACATAAGTTACATCTGATTGTTTTGCTCTTTTAAATGCTTCTTCTAATTCTGAAATACTAGAAACATGTTCTGATTTTGCTCCCATGCTTGCTGCATGTTGAGCGAAATTTACTTCTTTGGAGTTTTGAATATTTGAAGAGTTAAACAAACAATTAAATTCTTTTCCACCCTTGAACAATTGAAGTCTATTTATAACAGCATGACCTCCATTATCACACACAATGATTATTAATTTTTTATTAGTAATTACTGAAGAATATATATCTGAATTGTTAAGTAGGTATGATCCATCGCCAACAAAAGCAATTACGTCTTTATCAGGATTGGCCATTTTTATACCAAGAGCACCAGAAATTTCATAACTCATGCAACTAAATCCCCACTCTGTTTCATGAGTATTTAACTCTTTTGGACGCCACACTTGAACAACTTCTCCGACCAAACCTCCGGCTGCTGTAACAGCTATATCAGTTGGATCTGAATTTCTATAAATTGCTCCAACAGCATGAGCATAACTTGGTAGTTCTTGATTTGTTGGACCACTCTCTTTATCCACGTATTCATTCCAAGATTTTAATTCAACTTGTGATTTTTTATGCCAACTATCAGATGATTTCCAATCTCCAATAGCGTTAGACAATTCTGTTAAGGTAACTTTTGCATCACCTATAACTGCTTCTGCTAAATGTTTGTTGGCATCATGTCTTGCTATATTAATTGAAACTAATTTAAATTCAGGATTTTCAAAATTAGCCCACGAGCCAGTTGTAAAATCTGCAAGCTTAGTTCCTATGCAGATAGCTAAATCAGTTTCTTTTGCTAAGTTATTTGCTGCCTTACCACCAAGGCCACCTATTGGTCCTACAAAATGAGAATGATCTTTTTTCATTGTTGAGTATCCCATAACTGTTTGGGTTACTGGTATATTATGTTTAATTGCAAAATTATCTAACTCATCCATTGCATCAGAATAAAATACTCCACCTCCAGAAATTATAATAGGTTTTTTTGAATTTTTAATTTTTTCTACTGCTTGTTTGATTTGAAAATCATCAGGTCTAGGTCTTCTAATATTATGAATTCTTTCTTTAAAAAATTCCTCAGGATAATCAAAAGTTTCACCCTGTACATCTTGGCACAAAGATAAACATGCAGGTCCACACTCTGCTGGATCTAACATGGTTTGAATTGCTTGAGGAAGTGACTGTAATATTTGCTCTGGTCTTGTAATTCTATCAAAATATTTTGTAACTGGTTTAAAAGAGTCGTTAGCAGTCATTCCTGGATTTGAAAAATGTTCAACCTGTTGCAAAACTGGATCTGGCATTCTATTTGCGTAAGTGTCTCCAGGTAAAAATAAAATTGGCAATCTGTTACTCATTGCTACAGCTGATGCTGTAACTAAATTTGTAGATCCTGGTCCAACCGAACTTGTTGCAATAAAAATTTGCTTTCTTCTTTTAGCTCTTGCATAAGCAACACCTGTTAAAGCCATATTTTGTTCGTGATGACCCCTATATGTTGGAAGTTGATCTTTATTTTCCTCTAATGCTTGTCCTATACAAGCGACATTTCCATGTCCAAAAATACCGAATACACCAGGAAACAAAGGCTTAACTTCATCATCAATATAGATTTTCTGAGCTATTAAATGTTTAACCAATGCATGCGCGCAAGTAAGCTTTATTTTTCTCATTTTTCTAGTTATATTCTCTTCAAATATTCAACTAATAAACCACAAAATAAAAATTATGTATAGCAAATTTGGACAATTCATTGATGGCAAATGGCAAGCATCACAAAATAATGAAACTTACGATGTTTTAAATCCTGCAACTGAGGAAGTTTTAGGTAAGGCATCTAAGGCAGGTGAAGAAGATGTAAACAAAGCACTTAAGTCTGCAGAAAAAGGTCTGGAAGTTTGGAGAAATACTCCACCCTGGCAAAGATCAAAAATTATAAGAAAAATTGCTGATCTAATGAGAGAGAGAACGGATGTTTTAGCTAAGTGGCTAACATTAGAAGTCGGTAAACCACTATCAGAAGCAAAAGGAGAAGTTGGAGGAGCTGCAGATATTTTTGAATGGAACTCTGAAGAGACAAAAAGAATTTATGGTCAGATAGTTGAAAGTAGATTTGAACATACAAGAATGTACGTAAAATATGAGCCAGTTGGAGTTGTTGCTGGATTAATACCATGGAATTTTCCAATAGTTTTATCTTCAAGAAAAATTTCCACTGCTTTAGCTGCAGGATGTTCAGTAATTTGTAAGCCTGATGTAATTACTCCAGGTAGTGTAATGGAGCTTATGAATATTATAAATGATGCGGGTGTTCCTCCAGGAGTAGTAAATTTATTATCTGGTGATCCAGCTAAAATCTCATCTCAATTAATATCATCTGACATAGTAAAAAAGGTTTCTATAACTGGCTCAACAAGAGTTGGAAAACTAATTTTAAAACAAGCTGCTGAAAAAGTTCAAAGAGTCACCATGGAGTTAAGTGGTCATTCACCTTTTATTGTTTTTGACGACGTAGATATTAACAAAGTAACTGACATGGCAATCACTGCTAAATTTAGAAATAATGGTCAAGTTTGTATATCACCTGCAAGATTTTATATTCATGAAAGTAAAAAAGATGAATTTGCTAAAACTTTAGTTGAAAAAGTCACCAAGCTTAAAGTTGGTAACGGAATGGATGAAGATACAATTTTAGGGCCTTTAACAACAGAAAAAAGATTAAATGAAATAGAGGCATTAGTAGAAAAAACTAAAAGTGAAGGAGCAACTGTTTTATGTGGTGGAAAAAGACCTGCTGGTTTTAATAAAGGGTATTTTTATGAACCAACTATTTTTGATAATGTTAAAGATAATTTTACAATTGCTAAAGAAGAGCCATTTGGACCTTTAGTTCCATTGCTTACTTTTAAAGACACGGATGAAGTTGTGAAAAGAGCAAATGATAATGACCTTGGTTTAGCAAGTTATATCTACACAAATTCTTTAGAAAAAGCGCACAAAGTATCAGAAAAAATGGAAACTGGAACATGCGCTGTGAACCATCCAACAATTGCTTTCGCTGAAGTGCCTTTTGGAGGAATAAAACAAACAGGCTATGGAAGAGAAGGTGGTTCAATGGCTATCAAAGATTATTTGAACGTTAAGTATACTCACTTCGGTCTCAATTATTAATGAGAAAAAATAAAGTCAAACAAATGATGGCTGATGGTAAGCCTGTT
Source organism: uncultured Pelagibacteraceae bacterium (assembly GCA_902603475.1). Lineage (GTDB taxonomy): Bacteria > Pseudomonadota > Alphaproteobacteria > Pelagibacterales > Pelagibacteraceae > Pelagibacter. The sequence continues at coordinate 17,721 of CACKUZ010000009.1, read as the reverse complement.
GTAAATGGTTGGTTACAAATACCAAGCACTGTATCAGCAGAAGTTATGGCGCATCAAGGTTGGGACTCTCTAACTGTAGATATGCAACATGGACTTGTTGATTACACAAATGCACTTCCAATGCTTCAAACAATTTCATCAACTGATGTAACTCCTCTTGCTAGAGTAAATTGGAATGAACCAGGCCAAATAATGAAAATTTTAGACGCTGGTTGTTATGGAATTATATGTCCAATGGTAAGTAACAAAGAAGAGGCGGAAAGATTTGTTCAAGCTTGTATGTATCCTCCAAGAGGATATAGAAGTTTTGGTCCTGTTAGAGGATTGATTTATGGTGGAGCTGATTATGCCGACCATGCAAATGATGAAATTTTAAAATTAGCTATGATTGAAACAAAAGAGTCATTAGATAAATTAGATGAGATTATGTCTACAGATGGCGTAGATGGAATATATATTGGTCCAGCTGACTTAAGTTTAGCAATAGGAGAAAAGCCTGGGTTTGACAGAGCAGAAGATACAAAAGCTTATTCAGAAATATTAAGAATATTAGAGCATGCCAAAAAAAATAATATATTTGCAGGAATTCATAATGGAACACCAGAGTACGCACAAAAAATGATCGACAAAGGTTTTAACTTTGTAACTATTGGTGCAGATCAAAGAGCAATGAGCGCAGGTGCTAAAGCAATTGTTGAAAAAATGAAAGGCTCAATAAGCAAAAAAGAATCTGAAACTTATTAATCAAGCTTATCAAGAAAAGACTCGAACTCTTTTTTATTTAAATTTGAAGATTGTTTTTTTCCTGGAAATTTTCCTGCCATTGAATCTTTTTTGAATGCCTTAAGAGCTCGAACTCTCTCTACTTTTATTTCATTTTTTAATTTTAATAAATTTCCATAAGCTTTTGAATGTCTTGGAGGATTTAAAGTATCTCCACATATGTCTTCCATGAACAGATACATTACGTCAGCTTTCTTTCCTGAACCTAAAGATACAGTAACTATATTCGTTCTTTTAGAGATTTCTCCCATTACATTTTCTGGAATAACCTCACATTCGGCAGAAAAAGCTCCTGCATCCTCTAATCTTTTAAATTTTAAAAAAAGTTCATGTGCCTCTTCACTATTTTTTCCTACTGCTCTTAAACCACCAAGCCACGTAGATTTTCTTGGAACTAAACCAAGATGTCCCATAACTGGAACATCCTCATTAGCCAGCATTTCTATGATCTTCATACTTCTAGGTGTCATTACAGCATCAGCTCCATTTTCTAGGGCTTCAAACGCTCCTCTCATGATATCTTCCGAAGTGACAAACTTATTTAATACTAGCGCAGCAGTTAAAAATAGATTTTTTGATCCCTCTCTAACCTGTTTCACATTAAAAGCATTGCAGATTATCATGTCAAACCCAGCCTTCTCTGCGGCCTCAGCTTCATCTATTGTATTAGCTGTGACTTGAGTAAATTTTTTTTTTCCTTTTGCTTTTTTAAGATCATCAACTGTAAGAGTTCTGTTAGCAGGTTGAGCGGCCCAAGTATAAATCTTTTTCATTTTATATTTTTTAATTCTTTATAGATATTATTCACTCTATGTACTTCTTGTGCAATATTAAAGTACCCTTCATATTCAATTTCATCTGGTGAAACGTCAAAATGATAATGTCCAGCATCATTCTTATGCTCATATGAGTGAAAGTGAGTATGCTCACCGGACTCTCTTAAATTTAATTCTCCTCCCGTTGGATCACCTGTCCATAAAACAGTATAGCATTGTAATTTTGGTCCAACAGGCTCATAAAATTGTAGAAAATCTTTTGTGCATTTCATCAATTGTGGGTCATAATATTCATGTTTTATATCTTTATAATCTGGTTGTACATGTGATCTTATTTTTCCATTCAAAACTCTAAATACACCAGCAAGAGCAATATGATCTTTATTCCCAATTTTAAGATTTTCTGAAAGTACTGCTCTTATTGATTGAGGTAATGAACCTTGTTTTCCAATTCTTTTTTTTATCTTTAAATATATAACTTTTCCTTTAACACCATCTGAATAATAAACATTACCCAGCCCGCCATGTTTGCTTGCGGTATAGTCCTCTACTATACATTCTTTATCTTTTCCTACCCTAGCAATTAAAGATTTATTTTCTTTTGTTATAAAGTTTTCATTTATAACCAATTCTCCACAGTGTCCATCCAGGCAAGACATTGCTCCAGATCCTGCGCCAAGTGCGTACGATCTTTCTGATCCAATCATTTTAGAGATTTCAAAATAATCAAATTCTGTTCCAAGATATTTAGGATCATGCATGTAAGGCTCTCCTCCAACATCGATTATCCTTTGGTTACCACTCAAGCCTTCAGACGGACAATCCCAGTTTCTTAAATTTGGACAATCAATTACTTCTGCTTTTACACTGTCATAATTCTTTGACAGACCTTTTTCTAATGCGTTTGATATTTCTTCTAACTTAAATTTTTTGAAAATTCCTTTTTCTATTTTTAATTCCATATATAAATTAGTTACATAATATATTGCATAATTTTTTTACATAAATATATTTCGATTTTAAAAATGAATAATAAAGATTTAAAAGTTGCAGTTCTTGGTGCAGGGGCAATGGGTTGTCTATTTGGAGGCCTACTAGCAGAAAAAGGTCTAAATGTAACGCTCATTGACGTTTGGAAAGAGCATGTTGATGAAATAAATAAAAATGGTCTAAAAATGGATGGTCATGGTGGTGATAGATTTATAAAAGTACCAGCAACATCAGATCCATCTACAATTGGAAAAGTTGATGCTGTGATAGTGATGTGTAAAGCAACAGCTCTAGAGCCTGCTTTAAAAAGTATTAAAAACATTATTAACGATAAAACAGTTTTTATGTCTTTTCAAAATGGAATTGGACATGAAGCTATAATTAAAAGTATTGTTGGCGATGAAAAAGTAATCGGAGGAACAACAACTCAAGCATCAAATATCTTAGGTCCTGGTCATATAATGAATCATGCTTCTCTACCCTCTTGGATTGGAGAATATGATGGTGGGATAACTAATAGAATAACCGAAATTGCAGACACCTTTACTGCTCATAATTTGGAAATGATTGCTGCTGAGGATGTAAAAAAAAGAAAATGGATGAAACTTTTTGCTTTAACCGCAATAGGCCCACTTTCAGCTATTTTTGATCTACATCATACTGATCTTTACATAAATAATAATGCCAACGACGTTTCTAGAAGTTTAGGAAAAGAGATAATTTTAGAAACAAGAGACGTTGCTTTAGCAGATGGCGTTAATGTTTCTGAAGATGAGTGTTTATTTATGTTTAATAAAATTGTTGACTCAAAACAAACAAATAAGTCTTCAATGGCTTATGATGTGCTTTATAAAAGAAAAACTGAAATTGATTTCATAAGTGGCGCCGTGTCTAAAATAGGAAAAAAACATGGAATAGCTACACCATTAAATGACCTTATGTACAAAATGATTAAAGTAAAAGAGGGCATGTACAGCTAAATGCTGAAAATTAGTAAACTAAAGAAAATTAAATCAAACTTCCCAGTCATTGTTGGAGAACAAATAATCAGTAAAAAAGTGTGTAATTCTTTAATTAAAGAAATAACTAATTCAAAAAGTTTTGATGATATGATTATGGGTGGCAGAAGCAGGATTAATAAAGGATCAAAAAATTTCAACAAATATATCTCGAGTTCTAAAATCTCAAAAAAAATTTTTGCTACTTTCAATACGCAATCCTTTTATAAAAAAATTGATAAAAAATTTAAAACAGAATTTAAGGCAAATACTTGGGAAAGTTTGTTTAAACCAAAAAAATTTAATAAAAAAAAATATACACTAAAAAGAAAAGTAAATTCCAAAGAGCTAAAAAAACTACTAGGTAAAAATTATAAAAACCCAAATTTAAATTTAGATATTGATTTCTCAGTATCTAAAGGAGGATATAGATTGAGACCACATAGAGATGATGTGAATAGGCTATATAATTTTTTGATCTATTTAACCGATATACCAAAAAAAAATGGAGGATCACTTACTTTATATAAGAAAAAAGTAAACAAAAACCTTAGAAAAAGCTTTAGAAGGTTTCCTAAGATTAATGAACTTGATAAATTAAAGGAATTCACACCAAAACAGGGATGTGTAATTTTCTTTAAATCTACTCCAAATTCTTATCACGGAGTAAATAGATTTAAGGAAAAAAACTGTCCAAAAAGATTTTTTATTTATGGAAGTTATGCTCTTAACAAGCCAGTGATATGGAAATATAAAAATTTTGAATATCATCCACATATTGTTGCGACGAAAAAAAGAATGCTTACATCTTTTCATGATTCGAATTATTTGCTAAAATATTAATAACTATGCAAATTAAGACTAAATTAAAGAGTATTTTAGATAGAGATGGCTTCCTAAGAGTAAGAAATGTTCTTAATTTCAATAAAGATTTAAAACCAATTTTAAATGACATGGAATATGTAATGGACAATTTAGTTCATAAATTTGCTCCTGAGCATATGAAAGAAAATATTTTTAAATATAGCTTTAGAAAAAAATACACATACATTTCAAAACTAAAAATTTATGATCTTGATCAATATTTTAATACTAGACTTCCAAGAGATCACGTGAAGAAAGATAGTGATTATTTTGCATCTCAATCTTTATGGAATTTAATTAATCACAAAAAAATCTTGGATGTGGTTGAAAAATTATTAGGGCCAGAAATTCTTTCAAATCCAGTTCAAAATACAAGAATTAAACAACCCGAAAATAAATTACCTAAACATTCTGTTCACGATGGTCTTTCAGGTAGAACTCCATGGCATCAGGATGCAGCAGTATTATCATCTTTGGGACAAAGATTAACTGATATGGTAACTGTTTGGATTCCATTTACTAAAACTACTAAAAAAAATGGATGTATGATTACAGTAAAAGAAATTAATAAATTGGGACTATTGAATCATATATCAGGATATAGAGGTCAGGTAGAAATAAAAGATAGTAAACTACTTAATAATTACAAGCCAGTTTTTCTGGAGGCTAATGTTGGCGATATTATTATTTTGCACAAACACTCCATTCACTGTTCATTGCCTAATAGATCTAATGATTTTAGAATTAGCGCTGATTTAAGATACAATAGAGCTGGAACCCCATCTGGAAGGAAACCTTTGCCCAATTTTTATGTAAGAAGTAAAAATAAAAAAAATATTACCATCCACAACTATAAGCAATGGATTGCTTTGTGGGAAAAGGCAAAGAATAAATGTATTCCTAGAAAGTATGCATTTAAATATCCACTTCCAACATTTAGAAATAGTAAAAGAGATCTTGCTAGACTAATATAATTTTTTTTAAAATTATGAAAAAAATTCTCATTGTCCAACCTATTCATGAAAAAGGTATGGAATTATTAAAAAGTAATAGCAACTATAGTTACGAGGTTGTTGAAGATTTAAGTGTTGAAAATGTGAAACAAAAAATTGTAGATGCAGATGCAGTTTCTTTAAGAACTTCGATATTACCTGCTGAGGCAATTGAAAATGCAAAAAACCTTAAAATAATTTCAAGACATGGAGTTGGTTACGATAATATTGATTTAAATAGCTGTAAAAAAGGAAACATCGACGTAGCAATAACCGCAACAGCAAATGCTGTGGCAGTTGCAGAACATGTTCTTTTCATGCTTTTAAGTATTTCAAAAAGAAAGAGTATGTATGACCATTCAGTCAAAAGTGGAAAATTTACTGAACGAAATAAATTACCAAAAACTATAGAGATTTGGGATAAAAACATTCTTATTGCTGGATTTGGAAGAATAGGAAAAGCGTTGATTAAAAGATGTTTAGGATTTGAAATGAACGTTTTTGTCTACGATCCATTTGTAGATTCAGAAACAATAAGCAAAATGGGTGGTAAAAAAGTTGAAGATTTATCAGAGGCTATTAAAGATATGGATGCTATCTCACTCCATATACCTTTAACTGATCAAACTAAAAATATTATAAATTACGAACTTCTAAAAACGATGAAAAAAAACTGCATCATCATTAATGCTGCAAGAGGCGGTATTATAAATGAAAAAGATTTAGATAGGGCATTGAATGAAAATTTGATTTTTGGAGCAGGAATTGATGTATTTGAGGTAGAGCCTCCAGAGACTGATAATCCTTTATTAAAAAATGACAAAGTTTTCCTTAGTCCTCATGCTGCAGCATTCACTGAGGAATGCATGACAAGAATGGCAAAAGAAACTATTCAAAATATTTTTGATTTTTTTGATGGTAAACTTGAAGACAGTAAAAAAATAAAATTATAGATTATTAATCTCTAAATTTGATTTCTTTAAAGTATCAGTAATATATTTGTAACCCTTGATAGCATATTCAAGTGGATTAGCTTTTTTAGGATCTTGTTCAGCCTCTACCACAAGCCAACCTTGATAATTATTTTTCTTTAGAATATCAAACAGAGGTTTGTAGTCGATACACCCATCGCCAGGTACGGTAAAAGCACCTTCTAAAAAAGCATCCCTAAAACTCAAATCTTCAGAAAGGGCTTTTTTTAATTCTTCTTCTCTAATATCTTTGCAGTGTATGTGGATTACTCTTTCTTTAAATTTGTTAATTATATTAATTGAGTTTCCCTTAGCAAATAACATATGACCAGTATCTAAAGTTAATTTTACACTATCATCTGTGTTTTCTAGTAATCTAATAGTTTCTTCTTCTGTTTCTATTACTGTACCCATATGATGGTGATAAGCTAAAGGCATACCTTCATCTTCAAGATACTTTGCAAGTTCAGAAATTTTTGTACAATAATCTTTCCATTCTTGGTCCGTCATCTTTGGCCTATTGGAAAGTTTTTTTGTTGGATCACCCTGTATTGAACCAAAAACTTCAGCAAAAACGATACATGGAGCCTCACAATCTTTAAATAATTTCAGTTGGTCTTGAATTAAATTTTTTTCTTGTTCAACAGAATTTTTTCTAAGATTTCCGCTATACCAACCAGAACATAATTTTAAGTTATACTTATCTAACTTTGGTAATAATTCGTTTGATGTTTTTGGGAATTTACCACCTGATTCAATGCCAACATATCCAGCCTTACTTGCTTCTGACAAACATTGCTCTAAAGGAGTATCTCCACCTAATTCAGGCATGTCATCATTACTCCAAGCAATTGGTGCTATACCTAATTTTACTGACATAAATTTTTTATTTGTTAAGATATATTTAATCATGAGATTAATTAAAGGAAAAAAAATCCAGCTTGGTGTAGTTGGAGGTGGCCCAAAATCCTGGATTGGTCATGTTCACAGAATTTCATCAAGATTTGATAATCAATATGAGATAGTTGCTGGTGTTTTTTCAAGAAATTCAAAACTATCTAAAAGCTTTGGTCAAAGCCTAGGTATCATAAAAGAGAGATGCTATTCAAATTTTAGAGAAATGGCTGAAAGAGAAGCGGAAAGAAAAGATGGTATTAATGTTGTGGCTATAATGACACCTCCTTCAAGTCACCAAATTATTGCTGAAAAATTTATTGATAAAAATATTCATGTGATTTCTGATAAACCATTTGCTGGAAATCTTGCCCAGGCTAGGAAATTATTTAAAAAAATAAAATCAAATAAAAAAATTAAGTATGCTTTGACACATAATTATTCTGCTTATCCTATGGTTAGAGAAGCAAAAGTATTGGTTGAAAAAGGTAAAATTGGAAAAGTTGAATATATAAATGTTGAATATGTTCAGGATTGGTCAGATGGAGAAAATATCACTCAAAAAAATGCAAAGAAAAAGTTTAAATGGAAAATAGATAAAAATATCGTTGGAGCTTCAGCGGTCCTGAATGAAATTGGGTCCCATGCATATCATATGGCAACTTATATATCAGGTTTAAAAGGTGAAACTATTTTTGCAGATATTAAACAAGTTTCAAATAAAGTTAAAATGGACAACAATGCCCAAGTAATGATTAATTTTAATAATGGAGCTAAAGGAATGTTTTGGACAAGTGTGATGGCTAGAGGCGGTGTTTATGGATTACGAATAAGAATATTTGGAACGAAAGGAAGTTTGGAATGGGTTCAAAACGATCCAAACTATTTAAAACTTAATCCATCTAATGGTGCTGTTAAATTTATTGAAAGAGGTTTTTTTAATGCTGAATTGTCTAAAAAATTTTCTAGATTAAAATTTGGACATCCTGAAGGTTATTTAGATGCATTTGCAAATATTTATCGTGAATTTGCAGCTTCTTTGAAAAATAATGTAAAAAAAAGGTATTTTTACCCTAATGAGTACGAAGGACTGGAAACTGCAAAATTTATCGAAGCATGCAAAGTTTCAAATAGAAAAAAAAGATGGGTAAAAATAAAATAAAAACTGCTCTATTAGGCCTTGGTAGAATTGGCCAGATGCATGCTAATAATTTAAGAAAAAATAGTGAATTTGAATTGAAATATGTTTTTGATTTAAATAAAAATCTATCAAATAAAGTTTCAAAAAAATTTAATTCTATTTCTATAAACAATCCAGATATAGCTTTTAAAGATAATGAAATTAGATGTATTTTTATAGCCTCCTCTACTTCTACACATTTAAAATTTATTGAAAAGGGCGCAAAATACAAAAAAATAATCTTTTGCGAAAAACCACTAGATTTAAATTTAAAAAAAATTAATTCATCATTAACAAAAATTAAGAAACTTAATCCTAAAGTTCAAATAGGCTTTAATAGAAGATATGATCCTGGACATAATTTACTTAAAAAGAATTTATTAAAAAATAAAATAGGCAAACTTGAAAAAATTATTATAACTAGTCGGGACCCTGCTCCTCCTTCATTATCTTATTTAAAAGGTTCTGGAGGTATTTTTAAAGATATGATGATACATGATTTTGATTTAGCAAGGTATTACTTGGGTTCAGATGAATTTATATCAGTATTTGCTACTGGAAGTAACATATCAGACCAAAGATTTAATAAATTAAAAGACTATGAGCTTGCAACAACAGTGCTTAAGTCGAAAAAAGGAGTGCAATGCATTATAACTAATTCAAGACATTGTAGTTTTGGTTATGACCAAAGAGTTGAACTTTTTGGAACAAAAGGAATGATGATATCTGATAATAAAAGAGATACTGAAACTAATCTCTTTTTAAAAAATTCAACAAATAATAAATCCCCGCTCCTTCATTTTTTTATAGAGAGATATGCAGAAGCTTTTAGATTGCAACTATCTGACCTTGCAAACTTTTGCAAAAAAAATATAAAACCTAGAGCTGTTTTTGAGGATGGAAGAAAGTCTATAATGTTAGCAGAAGCTGCGCAAAAATCAGTTAAGTCAAAAAAATTTGAAAAATTAAAAATAAATTAGAAATTTTTTATATACTTTGTATTTTTTTATCTCCTGCTTTTTTTACAAAATAAATTCCTAAGACAACAGCACATAAAGCTATTAAAATTTTAGGTGTTACTAACTCGTTTAGGAAAATAAATCCTAAAATAACACCAAAAATCGGTATTAGATAAGCGACCTGACTTTGAAAAACTAAGCCATTTTTCTTTAAAATCATAAATCTTAATAACCATGCTATCCCAGTTGGAAAAATACCAAGATAAATTAGAGATAATGTAGACTCAAATGATGGATTTAAATTCCAAGGTTGCTCAATTATTAGTGATATTGGACAAACAATTATAACACCCCAAATAAGAATTGATGCAGTTACATTTTCATTTTTCTTATTACTAATTTTTAATGTTAAAATTCCTCCAATAACATAAAAAGTAGATCCCAAAAGAATCATTAGAGCAGAAAATAAATTTTCACTATTTATAAGTAAATTTTCTGAGAATAAATAAACAATTCCTGAAAAACCTAATACTATTCCGAATATTTTTATTATGTTTATTTTCTCTCCTTCTGCAAAGAAATGTGCAAGTATTGTTGCACTTATAGGTGTAGTTGACATTAAAATTGCTGCTAAGTTACTTTGAACTTTCTGAACCCCGTATGCTATTAGGAAAAAAGGTATAACTAAATTAATGATACCAATTGCTGCAAACCATTTCCAATCTTTAGAAAACGCCTCAATTTTTATTTTTTTGAAATAACAAATTAATAATAATGGTATCATTCCAAAAAAAATTCTTAGAAAAGCTATTGTTATTGGTCCATAGGAATATGTTGCAATTTTAATATTAAAAAAAGCTGAAGCCCAAAGCAAAGCTAAAAAAGTAAGAATGAAATAATCAGTAGCGTTTGGAGATTTCATTCAATTACGTCTTCTATTGATCCATTTGTTATTTTAATAAGATCATCAAAATTAATTTTAAAAATACAGTTTGGATGTCCTGCTGCTGCATATAAATGCTTAAACCTATTTAAGGATCTATCAACTAATATCTGTAAACTTTTTTTATGACCTATAGGTGAAACTCCTCCTATTGTATATCCAGTTTGTTCTTTCACATCATTCGGTGATGCCATGCTTAAATCTTTACTATTAAAAAAATTTTTTAATTTGTTTAATGAACATCTTTTGTCACCAGAGACCAAACATAAAAAATAATTATCACCATTTTTAAAAAGTAAACTTTTTACAATTGCCCCTACTTCACAATTTAAAGATTTTGCTGCGTCAAGAGCAGTTCTTGCTGTATTTTCTAATTCTTTGACTGATAAAGTTTCATCGAATTCTTTTAATGCTTTTTCAGCTCTTTTAACTGGTTCTTTATTTAATAAAGTCATTATTGCAACTTAGGATTGATTGAAAATTCTAATTTTTTAAGGTTAATATACATGTAAAAAAAGCATAAGTGATATCTATTTAATAGGCATTATTTATCTTTTCTTAACTGATAAGAAAATTAAAAAATTATAGGAGATAATATGAGCGCTAAGGACGTACTAAAATTAATGAAGTCAAAGAATATTGAGTTTGTAGATCTTAGATTTACGGACCCAAGGGGAAAACTTCAACATTTAACAATGGATACAACTATTGTAGATGAAGGAATGTTAAATGACGGTGTATTTTTTGATGGATCGTCAATTGCAGGATGGAAAGCAATTAATGAATCTGACATGATATTAAAGCCTGATTTAAGTAGAAAAGTAATAGATCCTTATACATCTCATAATACTTTAATTTTATTTTGTGATATTTTAGATGCTGTTAAGAGAGATCCATATGAAAGAGATCCTAGAGGAATTGCAAAAAAAGCTGAAGCTTATTTAAAGAAAACAGGAATTGGAGATACAGCTTATTTTGGTCCAGAGCCTGAGTTTTTTGTTTTTGACGACGTAAGAATTAAAAACGATATGAACGAAACAAGTTTTTCAATTGATAGTTCAGAAGGTCCTTATAACTCTGGAAAATCTTATGATAATGGAAACATGGGTCATAGACCTGGAGTAAAAGGAGGATATTTTCCTGTGCCACCAGTAGATAGTGCACAAGATATGAGAGGTGAATATCTTAAAGGACTAAGGGATGTTGGGATTACAGTAGAAAAACACCACCATGAAGTTGCTCCAAGTCAACATGAACTTGGAATGTTATTTGGAACTTTGGTTAATCAAGCAGACAACGTTCAGCTATATAAATATGTAGTTCAAATGGTTTCTCACTCTTTTGGAAAAACTGCAACTTTTATGCCTAAGCCAGTTAAAGGAGATAATGGTTCTGGAATGCATACTCACCAATCAATTTGGAAAGGGAAAACTCCGGTATTTTCTGGAAACAAATATGCTGGATTATCTCAAACTGCGCTTTATTATATTGGTGGAGTATTAAAGCATGCAAAGGCAATTAATGCATTTGCTAATGCTACTACAAATAGTTATAAAAGATTAATTCCAGGATTTGAGGCTCCTGTTTTACTTGCATACTCTGCAAGAAATAGATCAGCTTCATGCAGAATTCCAATCACATTAAGCAAAAAAGGTGCAAGATGTGAAATAAGATTCCCAGATGCTTCAGGAAATCCATACTTAACATTTGCTTCTATGCTTATGGCTGGTATTGATGGAATAAAAAATAAAATTGATCCAGGTAAATCGTTCGACAAAGACCTTTACGCTTTATCAGAAAAGCAAGTTAAGAAGGTACCAACTGTTTGCGGTTCGTTAAGAGAAGCAATGGAAGCTTTGGATAAAGATAGAAGTTTCTTAACTAAAGGCAATGTATTTACTGATGATCAAATAGATGCGTATATTGAACTTAAATATGAGGAAATTCACAATTTTGAACATACGCCGCATCCTATTGAATTTGACATGTATTATAGCTGTTAAAAAGCTTAATTATATGGGATTACCTGCAGTAATAGCAGGTATTCCCATATTCGAATTCTAATTTCATTTATTTTTGTTATGAAAAGGTATGACAAAGATCATATCAACATTAAAAAATATTATTGGTTATAATAAGCCTGAAATTAGAAAACCTAAGCGTAGAAAAAATAAAACTTATTCTATGAATAAAAGAGGCCAATATTGGTTTATTTCTTATTACCAATAATTAAACTTTAAAAGACTCTCCGCAACCGCATCTTTCAGTTTCATTAGGGTTATTAAACACAAATTGAGAGGAAAATTGCTCTTTTTTATAATCCATTTCAGTTCCAAAAAGATACATTACAGCTGCTGGGTCAATAAACACTTTTACTCCCTTATCCTCAATAACCTCATCATTAGGATTAATTTCCTTTGTGTATTCCATAATATAAGACATTCCTGCGCATCCACCTGATTTTACACCAACTCTAACACCAATAGATCCATTTTCAGCTGAAGACATAATTTCTTTTATCCTGTTTGCTGCTTGATCGCTTAATGATATAACTTGTTTCGTCATAAGTTTAATTCTAATTTTGCTGCTTCTGACATCATAGATTTATCCCATGGTGGTTCCCAAACTAAATCTAAATCTACTTTGTCAACTTCTTCTAATTGCATAATACTATCTTTAACTTCTTTAGGCAAACTTTCAGCTACTGGACAATTTGGAGTGGTAAGTGTCATTTTTACACTAATATTTTTTTTGTCTACCGCAATATCATATATTAATCCAAGTTCGTAAATATTTACTGGTATTTCAGGATCATAAATTTTTTTTATTTCTTCAATTACTTTTTCTTTTAATTCCATAAAGTTACGACTCGGTTTTAGTGATTTCTTTTGAATTATCCATTGCTGATGTAAGAGTGTGCCACGATAATGTTGCGCACTTAACTCTCATTGGATATTGTTTAACACCAGATAAACACATTAATTTAGTTTTTTCGTCGTCTTTTAAGTATTCTGATTTTAAGTCTGGATTTTCTTTTATCATTCCTAAAAAGTCTTCAACTATCTCTTTAGCCTCGTGTTCATTTTTGCCTTTAATTAAATCTGTCATGATTGAAGCTGATGCCACTGAAATAGCACATCCACTTCCCTCAAATGAAATATCCTCAACTATTTTTTGTCCATTTAATTTAAGATAAATATGAACATTGTCTCCACATAAAGGGTTATGACCTTTTGCATCTTTATTAAACTCATGTACTTTTCCAAGATTCCTTGGATTTTTTCCATGTTCTAAAATAATTTCTTGATAAAGTTCTTTTAAGTTCATTTTAAATTAAATATTTTTTTACAGTTATTAATAGAGTCATTTAACTTATCTAAGTCATCTTTAGTGTTATAAATTCCAATTGACGCTCTTGCACTAGCAGGTATATTTAATTTGTCATGTAATATTTGACAGCAATGATGACCTGCTCTTATTGCAACACCGTCTTCATCAAGTATTGTTGCAATATCGTGTGGATGAACACCCTCCAATGTGAAGGATAAAACTCCCCCTTTGTTTTTTGGACTTCCAATTAACTTAACAGAATTATTTTTTTGTAAAAGCTCTTGACCATACTCAACTAAATCAGCTTCATGTTTCATTATATTCTCTATACCAATACTCTCCATAAACTTAATTGACTGATCAAATGCAATAACTTGAGCTGTAGCCATAGTACCAGCCTCATATTTATTTGGTAAATCACCGTAAGATATTTTATCTTTTTTGACTTCTCTAATCATTCCACCTCCACCTTGATAGGGTGGCAGTTCTTCTAACCACTTCTTTTTACCATACAAAACACCAAGTCCAGTAGGCCCATACATTTTATGGCATGATATTGCATAAAAATCACAATCTAAGTCTTGCATATCCAATTTAAGATGAGGAGCTCCCTGACAACCATCAATGACTACTATTATTCCCTTTGAGTGGGCAAGATCTGTTATTTCTTTAACAGGCAATATTGCTCCCGTCACGTTAGATAGATGAGTAATGGCAATTACTTTAGTCTTAGAAGTTATTTTTTTTTCAATATCCTCCAGTGAAATATCTCCATCTTCATTTACCTCTGCAAAATTAATTTTTATATTCTTTGATTTTCTCAAGAAATGCCAAGGCACATAATTTGAATGATGCTCAAGCTCTGTAATTAAAATTTCATCGCCTTCGTTCAGATATTTTTGCCCTAGGGTATTGGCTACTAAATTTAGTGCTTCAGTTGCTCCTTTGGTAAAAACTATTTCATTTTTATCTTTAGCATTGATGTATTTTTGCACAGAGGACCTTGTATTTTCATATAAGTTTGTCGCCGCAACTGCTAAATAATGAACACTTCTTCCAACATTTGAAAATTGTTTAGTATAAAATTCATTTATTTTATCGGCTACAACTTTTGGTTTTTGTGATGAGTTGGCGCTATCTAAATAAACTAAATCATTATTTTGAATTTTTTCATCAAATATTGGAAACTCATCCTTTATGTTCTCTATTTTCATTCCTTAATTCCAATCATATTTTTAATCAAATTTTTTACCTCAGGGTCAGTAATTTTTTCAACAACATCTAACAGAAAACCATTTATCAAAAGTTCTCTTGACTGTTGATAATTTAATCCTCTAGACATTAAATAAAATATCGAGTCCTCATTAAGACTACCTGATGCAGAACCGTGCGAACATTTTACATCATCTGCATAAATTTCTAACTCTGGTTTAGCATTGAACTCGGACTCTTTATTTAACAATATTGCTTTACTCAGTTGATATCCATCTGTTTTTTGAGCTTTAGAGTTAACAAATATTTTTCCTTGATAAACTGATCTAGAGCTATCTTCTAAAACACTTTTTATAAGTTGATAGCTTTTCGTATTTTCAGTTAAGTGGTTGATTATTGTTCTGATTTCATGATGTTTATTGTTGTTTATAGAAAAAATACCATTTACAAAAGCCGATGAATATTCTCCATTTAAGTTACAATTAATTTCATTCTTACAAAAATTTGATCCTGAAGACAAAATAAATGTTTCTGAAATACTATTTTTATCTTGCTCAATATTATTAAATGAATACTTAATATTTTTATTTTCAAATTTATCTACTTTGTAATTTTTTAAAACAGAGTTTTCTTTTAAATCAAAGTTGTAAAAAATATTTATAAAATTTTTTTCTGAAGTGTCCCTGAATAAATCAATTAATCTTAATGAACTATTCTCATATAATTCAAAATTTAATCTTAAATTAATATTTTTAGACCAGATTTTAGAGTTGGTTGTATGATAGATAATAAGAGGCTTTTTTAATTGATAACCCTCTTTAACCACTATTTTAAAAGACTTGTTGGTAAAGGCACTATTTAAGTCAGATAAAGAGCTATTATTATTGAATTTATTAATAGTTTCCGACTGATCAATTATTTCTATTTGGTCTTTTTTTTCATAATCAAAATCTATTTTTTCTATTCTTCCATTGATAAATACTATTTTATTGTGCTCCAGACCATCAACGAATACAGAAGTATCAACCTTATTGGTGGAAGCATAGTCACTATAAAAACTTAACTCTCCAATATTTCTATTTATTATTTGATTAAGATCATAAAATTTCCAATCCTCCTCTCGTCTGTTTGGAAAACCTTTATTTATAAAATTATCTAAATAAAATTTTTTTATTTCAATATCTTTTTGAGATAAAGTCAAATTCTTAATAGTATTGTCAAAGTCTTTTTGTAATTGCTCTTTCATCTAATGAAAATTTTCATACCCCTTTTTTTCTAATTCCAAAGCTAATTCCGCTCCACCTGATTTTACAATTTTTCCATCCATTAAAACATGTACAAAATCTGGTTTGATATAATCAAGTAATCTCTGGTAATGTGTAATTATCAAAAACGAATTTTTATTATTCCTTAATGTATTTACTCCATCCGCTACAATTTTAAGTGCATCAATATCTAGACCTGAATCTGTTTCATCTAAAATTGATAATTTAGGAGCTAATAATGACATTTGCAAAATTTCATTTTTCTTTTTCTCTCCACCTGAAAAACCGACATTTAGTTGTCTATTTAATTTTTCTTCATCAAATTTTAGTTCTTTAGATTTTTCCTTTACTAATTTTAAAAATTCTATAGCATCAAGTTCTTTCTCACCCCTTGCTTTCCTTACTGCATTTAATGAAGTCTTTAGGAATATATTTGTATTAACGCCTGGGATTTCTAATGGATATTGAAAGGCAAGGAAAATACCTTTATGAGCTCTTTCCTCTGTTTCAAGCTCAAACAAATCTTTTTCCTCAAAAAGTACTTCTCCTGAAACTTCGTATCCTTTTTTGCCTGACAAAATATTTGATAATGTGCTTTTACCAGATCCATTTGGTCCCATAATAGCGTGGACCTCTCCTGGATTTATATCTAGAGAAAACTCTTTTAAAATTTCTTTGCTATCAATTTTTGCATTTAATTTACTTATTTTTAACATTAACCCACACTACCTTCTAAACTAATACCAACTAGTTTTTGAGCCTCAACAGCAAATTCCATTGGTAATTGTTGCAATACCTCCTTGCAAAAACCATTAACAATTAATCCTACAGCCTCTTCAGCGCTCAAGCCTCTTTGTTGACAGTAATGTAATTGTTCTTCACTGATCTTTGATGTTGTTGCTTCGTGCGCAATATTGGAATTAGAATTTTTATTTTTAATATATGGAACTGTATGGGCCCCACATTTGTTACCCATTAATAAAGAGTCACATTGAGTATAATTATTGGAATTTGCGGCTTTTGATGAGATATCAACTAAACCTCTATAAGTCATATCAGAAAAACCAGCGCTAATACCTTTTGATATTATTTTGCTTTTAGTGTTTTTTCCTAAATGTATCATTTTAGTTCCAGTATCTGCTTTTTGATGATTATTTGTAATAGCTATGGAGTAAAATTCTCCTACAGAATTATCACCCTTCAAAATACAACTTGGATATTTCCAGGTAATGGCAGAACCAGTTTCAACTTGCGTCCAAGAAATTTTTGAATTCTTTCCTTTACACAAACCACGTTTCGTAACAAAATTGTAAATTCCACCTTTTCCATCTTTATCACCAGGATACCAATTCTGAACTGTAGAATATTTTATTTCTGCATCATCTAAGGCAACTAATTCAACATTTGCAGCATGCAACTGATTTTCGTCTCGCATTGGAGCTGTACAACCTTCTAAATAACTTACATAGCTTCCCTTATCAGCAACAATTAATGTTCTTTCAAATTGTCCTGTATTAGATGCGTTAATTCTAAAGTATGTTGAAAGCTCCATTGGGCAACTTAC
>CACKUZ010000008.1 GCA_902603475.1 uncultured Pelagibacteraceae bacterium | reverse complement strand
AAAATATTGCACATAGCGCAAAGAAAGCCGAAGCAAAAGTAGAATATACTGTAACTGTTCTTCTGTCATAAATATCTGATAGTTTACCAATCGGCCATTGGGAAATAGCTCCAGAAATAGCAATTAAAAATGTTACAAAAGAAATTTCAAAAATACTAAAATTCATTGATGCTGCATAAACAGCAATTAAAGCAAACATTGCAGAGTGACAAATTCCACATAAAAGTGCACTTACCATTCCAAAAGGAGAGGCTTCATAAAGTTCTTTTATTTTCATTCCAATAATTTTTTTAAATTTTGGAGGTTTTTTCTTGGTTAATAATATTGGAACAAGTGACAACGACATGAATAAAGAAACAAGTATAAATGGCTGAAAATTTTCTGGTTTACTGAAGTTTAAAAAAAACATTCCAATCGCCATAGATGCGTAAAGTACGATCATATATATTGATAAAACACTTCCTCTATTTTTATTGCTTGCTCGGTCGTTTAACCAGCTTTCAGCAATTGTATATAAACATACCATTGAAAAACCTGAGGCAATTCTTAATAGAAACCATGTAAAAGGATTGATGATTATAGAGTGTACTAAAACAACGATAGAAGCAATTGATGCAAAAGCAGCAAATACTCTTATATGACCAACTCTTGAAACCAAAATTGGAACTGTTTTTGCTCCAATAAAATAGCCTACAAAATATCCAGACAACATAAAGCCAGTTGCTGTTAAGCTGAAACTTTCATGAACAGCTCTTACTCCAAGTAAAGAAACTTGAAATCCATGAGCTATCATAATTAGACCCATGCCCGTGAATAATGCCCAGGAGTTTTTAAGTATCTTTTCCATAATTTCGCTATCTATGGATGATTTGATATTAAATCAAGAAATTAATTAATTATTTTTTCAGTCTCTCTTAGTTTTATAAATGAGTGGATGCCTAAAGTGATGATGATCACGGCACCTCCAATAATTGTCTCCAGGGTTGGCTGCTCTTTAATAACTAACCAAACCCAAATTGGACCTATTATCGTTTCCAATAAGAAAAATAGATTTACTTCCTCTGCTGGTATAAATCTTGGTGCGATTGTTACTAAAACAAAAGGTAAGGCTACACAAATAATGCACATTATTGGGATGTAAATTTGATCGGTTCCATTTAAATTAAAGTTTTCGACAAAAAAGAAAGCAAATACTGCAACTCCTAATTTGCCCATTACAGCAGAAGGCAAAAGATCTCTGTCTTTAGCATATCTGATAAGAACTGCATTTACTGCTAATCCTGCAGCTGTGACAAAACCCATTATATTCCCAAAAAGATTACCGACTTGTAGCGAGTCATAAAAAATAAATAATGCCGCCAAAAATGTGATGAAAATGGCGATCCAAGTCCCTTTACTAGGCATTTCTTTTAAGAATATTGCTCCAAGTATTGCTGAAAGCATTGGCGCTAAAGCAATCATTATTAACGTATTGGCTACGTTAGTATTTTGAATTGAGACAATGAAAGTAATATTGCAAATAGAAAAGCTAATTGCGTAAAATATACCAACTATACCAACTTTTAAAAAGGCATTAATAAAATTTTGCCTATAAAACAATAATAATCCAATTAAGACTATAAAGAAAGGAATGGCTCCTCTATAAAAAAGCATTCCCCATGTTTCGATTTCTGAAAGTCTGATAAGTAATGAATCAGGTGTAATAAACATTACAGCCACGAAGGCTAGGAGTGAACCTTTCTTTTGATCTGATAATTTATTCAAGCTCTTAAACCTTTCCAAAATATCTTAGCAAGATTGATTTTAGAAAGGTCATAGTATGTTTTTAATCCAGTAGGAGACGTTACATTAATATCTCCATTTAGTTTCTGATCTATGAAGTCAATTCCAGCAAAATAAATATTATCATTCTTTAATTTTTTTCCTATAAGTTTTGAAATTTTTATTTCTTGTTTTGTAAGTTTTGTAAGTTTAGGCACAGCACCTTTGCTCATATTGCTCAAATATGAACCTTTTTTAGGAACTCTTGAAATTGCTCCACATACTTTACCATTAATAATAAAAACTCTCTTATCTCCTTTAGATATATTTTTTAAGTATTTTTGAAACATAGAATGACCATTTTTTTTTAAAAAATTTGTAATAAGTTTTTTATTAAACTTATTTTTAATGAGATGAATTTGATTACCACCATATCCATTAATGGGTTTCATAATCATACTTTTGTTTTGTTTATAAAATTTCTTAATTTCTTCTATATTATTTGAAAACAAAGTATTAGGCATAAATTTGATAAAATGCTTTGAATACAATTTTTCTGATACATTTCTGATGGCAGTTGGATTATTTATTACTTTTACTTTTTTTAAACCATCTAAAATAAGAGTAGTTATTAAATATTCTGAATTAAATGGAGGATCCTGTCTAATCAAAATAAATTTAAAATTTTCAACATCAATTTTTCGTTTTTTATAAATTTTATAAAATTTTTTTCTTTCATAATTAAATTTTACAAATACTCCATTTGCATATATTTTATTTTTGATGATGGATAAGTTTGAAGGAGTATAATAAAATATTTTATATCCAAGTTTCTGAGCTTCATGAGCTAAAAATATTGATGTGTCAGAAGATATGTTAATTTTATCTAATTTATCGCCTTGTATGCCTATTATTTTATTTGTCATATAAATCTTCTAAATTTTGAAATTTAGAGAATTTATTTATAACATGACTAGCGACTGTTTCTTTATTATTGATAATCTTATTTAGATGTTCCAAGTATTTAGTTTCGTTTGTACCGCTTTTTCCAATAAAATCTCTCTTTTCTAAGCCTTTTTCAGCTATTTTTAACAAGTTGGAGATCCAATAAATCATATCTTTACCCATTAAATTTGTATCAAGTCCTTTCATAGGCGCATCTTTATAAGCATTCAATAAATCTTTCTTTTCCCATTTTGAAATAAATTCTAATGCTTCGTCTAAATTACCATATAAAAGACCAGTAAAAAAAGCAGGACCGGCGCAGATACAGTTCCAACCACAAGTATCCATAGATCTTAATTCAATGTATTGTTTTAATCTATTCTCTGTAAAAATAGTACTTAAATGCAATCCAAGATCGTCAATACTTGGTAAAGATTTATTTATTTCTTGAATATTACCATTCATATAATCAGAAAATTTATAATTTTTACCTGATAAATATTTATCATCTTTTTTTAAAAACAGTATTGGATACTCCATTACAAAATCAGCATATTTTTCAAAATCAACATTTTCTAAAAAAATTTCTGGAAGACCACCCCTTGATGTTTCTTGCCATACTTTTGATCGGTATGATAAGTATTTACTATCTTTTTTCTCAACTATTGATGAGTTTGCAAAAAGTGCAATACTTAACGGAACTAAATTATTTGCTAATTTAAACTTTTTTATAAAATCATTTTCAGACGTGTAGTCTAGATTTAGCTGTGTCCCTGATGTTCTATACATCATATCTAAACTAAGGGACCCACCTTTAGGCATATCCTTTGTCATTACTTCATATCTTTTTTTAGGATTATTTGGAATTTCAGACAACTTAGATATTGGATCAAATCCAGCACTTACTATTTTTAAATTTAATTTTTCAACAACCTGTTTAAGTTCAAACAAATAATTATTAGCTTCAGAGCAAACTTCATGAATATTAGTTAATTGAGCACCTGCAAGCTCAATTTGATTGCCTGGTTCTAAAGTTATACTCTTATTATCTTTGTTTAACGCTATTACGTTTTCACCTTCATAAGATGGTTTCCAACCAAATTCATATAAAATTTTGAAAATCTCTTTAATTGTAGAATAAGTAATTCTTTTATTATTCTTCTTGTAGAAAAGAAATTTTTCGTGCTCAACGCCTATTTTGGAATTTATAGGCTCCTTAATTCCTGATTTAAAATGATCTATTATATTATCTTTATTCATATTAACGATTTAATCACTCTTACTTAGATATTCAACAGCTTCGCTTATGTTAGTTAATTTGTTAGAACAAGTTTGGTTTTTACATATAATAACACTAGGTTTTGTATCATTATTTAATTGGTAAACAAATGTTGCAACTCCTAGATATTCTTTTTGTAAATAAAGCTGCATTTCCTTAATAGACTGAGATGTTCCATGAAATGTGAATGATAAGCTATTATCGCAAATATCAAGGGTTTTAATAAAACTAAACATCTGTGAATAATAAGAGTTTATAACTTGGTGGAATGATTTTTTAAGCACTTCATTTCTTTCATACCATATTTTATCATTAGTAATTGAAAATAATTTATTTGAAATTAATAGATAAACACTATTACCATTTGGAATGTTGCTATCATTTAAGTCTAGTGGACTCGCAAACAAATCATTATCTTTAATAATATTTTTCTGAAACAATCGAGTTTCATTATTAAAGAATAATTTCCAAGTATCATTCATTATTTTTATTGATTTTTCTAAAGCTTTTTTATCAGCATTAACCTCGTAAAGTGTTATCATTAGTAGAGCATAATAAACATAGTCCTCAAGAAAAGTTTCTATTTCTTTATTTTCATAGCAATGAATAATTTTTTGATTTAATTTTTTATTTAGTATTTCAATTGTTTCTATTGTTTTAATTTTTAAATCTTCATCACCTAAATTTACTGAAGTTTTGAGAAGAACTTGGAGCATATATGAGTTTAAATCCGTTTGTGATTTATCGTCAAAAAATGGTTTTATTCTATTTCGTCTAATATTAAGTAATTTTTTTTTTATCTGATCTAGGCTATTTTTGTCTCCATCAGGTATTAAATTTTTTTCTACCAGGATGTTATTTCCTTCAAAATTACCACTCTCCGAAATTTCATAATTATTTTCTAAAGTTTTCATATCATCCTTTAAAAGATTTTTTAATTCTGCGTATGACCAAACATAATATTTTCCTTCAACACCTTCACTGTCAGCATCATATGCTGAACCATATAATTCTTCTTTGTTTTTAAATTCATTATTAAAATATTGAATTGTTTGTAAAAGTTTATTTTTAAAATAATCATTTTTGGTATTTTGATAAAATTTTGTTAATAGATCTATGAACTGGATGTTATCGTAAAGCATTTTTTCAAAGTGTGGAATTATCCATTTTTCATCAACAGCATATCTTGAAATTCCTCCATCTAGCTGATCATAAATACCTTTGGAACAAAGATTATTGAGTAAAATTTCAACAGGCTTAAAATAATTTTTATTTTTAGTCTTTAGATAAAAGTAGAACATTGCATCAAATAAATAAAATTGGGGGAACTTTGGAGCTCCCTTGAAACTTCCATTATTTTCATCTAAATAATTAATAATTTTTTCAACAAATGGCTCCAACGGTTGATTTAAAACTGCAGATCTTTGATTTATTTTTGAGAATATTTCTTTAACTTGTGGTGCTTGAGCTAAAATTTTCTCTCTATTTTCATTGTAGACGTTATGCACGTTGTTTAAGACTTTTTTAAAGTCAGGCCTCCCTTGAATTTCCTTGGGTGGAAAATACGTTCCACCTGTAAATGGTACGCCATTTTCGTCTAAAAACATTGATAATGGCCATCCACCTTGAGCTCCAGTTAGTATTGATAAGCTTTTTTGAAATACATAATCCAAATCAGGTCTTTCCTCTCTATCAACCTTAATGTTAATAAACTTTTCATTCATTAGTTTGGCAGTTTCTTCGTTTTCAAAACTCTCATGGGCCATAACATGACACCAATGGCAGCTTGCGTACCCTACACTTAAAAATATAGGTTTTTTTTCTTTTTTTGCTTTATCTAAAGTTTCTTTATTCCAAGGAAACCAATCAACTGGGTTATCTTTGTGTTGTTGCAGATAAGGACTTTTTTCGTTTTTTAAAATATTAGACAATTTAATGATGGTAGTAAGGTTTTCTAGAAAAAATATTCCTAACCATTGGCTCAAAATCTTTTAAAGTCATTGATTTATAATTTGGATCAAATGAAGATTGATCATACTTTTCGCAAAAATCTATTGTTGCTTGATAATGTTCTGCATCCTTATATTTTTCTCTTGCATTTTTATCTCCACCTAAATGTTCTGCAGAATAATAAGTTTGGAAGAGACCATGATGTAAAATAATCCAATAAGTTTTTTCTGAAACATAAGGTTTAATTACTGATGCCGCGTATTGAGAATGGTTCATTGGAGCTAACTCATCTCCAAGATCATGTAATAATGTTGCTACAACCATTTCCTCGTTTTCTCCGTTTTTATATGCTCTTGTTGCAGCTTGTAACGAGTGTTCTAATCTTGTTATCTGATAGCCTTCAAGTGTAGTAGTCTGTGAAGCTAAATAATTTAAAATTCTATCTGCAGTTTTTCTTTCATACAGACTTTCTAACTTTTCCAAAAGTTGATAGTCATCTTTAGTACCATACTTCATTTCCGTAAAACTTACTTTTTTCATATTAATTATTCGATGCAGTACTCAATAAGGAAAGTTGGGTTACTTTATCTTCACCTAGCTCATCTATTATTTTTACAGGGTATTCCCCAGTGAAGTGATGATCTGTTAATTGTGGATAATTTTCATTTCTTTTTTCAAATCCCATTCCTAAATATAAACCATTCAAACTTAGGAATTTTAGGGATTTTGCTTTTATGAGCTCACAAATTTCAGTTGTTGATTTGTTTGCAGCCAAAAGCTCTTTCTTAGTTGGTGTATCAACACCATAAAAATCAGGAAATTTTATTTCTGGGCTTGCTATTCTCACGTGAACTTCTTTTGCTCCAGAATCGTATAACATCTTCACTATTTTTGACGATGTAGTGCCTCTAACAAGTGAGTCATCAACTAGAATTATTATTTTATCTTTAATCACAGAAATATTCGGATTTAATTTTAACTTAACTCCTAAACTTCTAATTTGTTGAGATGGTTCAATAAAAGTCCTACCAACATAATGGTTTCGAATTAAACCTAGGTCGAATTTTAAATCTTTTTCTTCTGCATATCCGAGTGCTGCAGCGTTCCCTGAGTCTGGGACAGGCACAACTAAGTCAGCTTCTATTTTGTCTTCTTTTGCCAATTGTTGTCCAAAATTCTTTCTGTATTCGTATGCAGTTTTACCGTTTAAGATACTGTCTGGTCTAGAAAAATAAATGTATTCAAACACGCATGGTCTAATTTTTTTTGGAGGAAAAGGTTTAATACTTTTCAATTCGTCATTTTGGATATAAACAATTTCTCCATTTTCGACCTCTCTTACAAATTTTGCTCCAATTATATCAAATGCACAAGTTTCAGAAGCAAATACGTATGAATTTTTTAATTTACCTATTACTAATGGTCTAATTCCGTAGGGATCTCTAACACCTATAAGCGTGTTTTGTGTCATCATAACAAGTGCATAACCACCTTGAATCTGAAATATAGCATCAATGATTTTGTCAATTGTTTTATTCCTTTTTGATTTAGCAATTAATTGAACAATAGTTTCAGTGTCAGATGTTGTATAAAATATCGCTCCATCCTCAACTAATTTATTTCTTAGCGTAATTGCATTTGTAAGATTCCCATTATGTGCGACCCCAATACCACCTGCGTTTGTATCAGCAAAAAAAGGTTGCACATTTCTTAAAGCTGTCCCACCTGTTGTTGAGTAGCGATTATGACCAATTGCATATTTTCCAGGAAGTTTTTTAATTACTTTCTCATCATTAAAATTATCTCCAACCAATCCAAATCTTTTTTCAGAATGATATTTGTTCCCATCATAAGAAACAATTCCACAACCTTCCTGTCCTCTGTGTTGTAGAGCATGAAGACCTAAAGCGGTAAGGGTAGAAGCATCATTAGAATTACTTATTCCAAATACCGCACACTCTTCCTTAATCTTGGGATCATATATCTTGAACTTTTTCTTTAGTTTCTTCATAATCTTTTTTGTCAGGAAATTCTTTTATAAGGTAGTTACTACCTTTTTCAACCCATGCATATGTAAAAGCATCATCTAAATTAATTGGCCATTTTTTGTGGTTATAGACGATATTGATAGTTGTATAAATGCATACAACAATAACGTAAGCCCTAATAAATCCAAAAAAGAAACCAAAGATTCTATCTAAATTTCCTAATCCAGAGTAGGTAACTGCTCTATTAATTCCTTTATTTATTAATAAAATTAAGAAAATAATAATTATGAACAATCCTATACCAACTACTAGATCAAGGATATATTCATTATCAATTATATCCTTAAAATATGGTTTTACTTTTGGAAATAAAAATAAAGTAACAACATAAGCTAAAAGCCATTTAGAGGCTGACAAAATACTCAATAAAAAACCTTTTTTTGTGCATGTAATCAGGGATAGTGCAGTGAAAACTAAATAAATAATATCAAAGGTATATAGATCAGTAAAAAAATCTTTTGTAAATTCCATTAATTATTTAATCTTGAAAGGTTTGAGTATTAAAAGCAAAGATGGCAATAATGTTAAAACTGAAATCATAGCCAATAGCATCGCTATCCCAGTAAAGACCCCAAAATATATTGTTGGAATAAAATTAGATAAAACCAAAATAGAAAATCCAAATACAATTGTTATAGATGTATTTAGTATTGCTACACCAACTGTGGAATGACAATATTTAAGTGTTTTATTGTAATCTTTTATTTTAGCTAGTTCTTCCCTAAATCTATATATATAATGAATACTATTATCTACAGCAATACCAATTGTTATTGCAGCAATTGTAATTGTCATCATATCAAGAGGAATTTCCGCCAAACCAATTATCCCTAGAATAAAAAATGCTGCAATAAAATTTGGTATTACGCCAATTAGTGAAATTTTAATATTTCTGAAAAGAATTAAAAACATAACAAATATTCCAACCATCACAAAACCAAGAGTTAATATTTGGGATTTAAATAAACTTTGAAGTAAGTTATTAAACAAAATTAGTACCCCTCCTAATTTAAACTCATCTTTCTTGATATTTAACTTATTTTCTAGATCGAAATTAATTTTATTAATCAGATCATTTCTTCTTAATCCATCTAAAGAGTCTTTAATTCTCAAACTTATTCGTGCTTCAGAGTTTTTTATAGATATATATGGGTCTACTATTTCTTTTTTGATATTATCTGGAATTTTAGTATACAGCACACCCATTTCCAAAGTTCCAAGTGGATTATTATTATTTAATTTTGTTGCAACTTCAATTATTGATGAAAAAGATAAAACTTTACCTACGGCATCAATACCATCTAAGTAATTATGAACTCTAGTTATTTTGTTGATTTTATCTTTTGTAAACCAATATTTATCTTCATTTTCATCCTCATCGCCCCAATCATTTTCACTATCGGTTTCTACATCCTCATCTTTTGGAAATTTTAAAATTACTTCTAGTGGAGTAGTTCCACCCAACTTTTCGTCTATTAACTTCATGCCTTTGTAAATCTCTGTATCTTTGTCAAAATAATTAATAAAACTATTTTCGACTTCTAATTTAGAGATTCCAAATATACTTAAAAATATAATTATCCCAGTTAAACCAAATATGTAATTTTTGTTTTTAATTGATTGTATTCCTAAATAACCAGTTATTTTAGAGTTTTTTTCCTCAGTTAATGCAACATTTGAGTTCTGAACAAAACTTAACAGTGTAGGTAGAAGAGTGAATGTAATTATTAGTGACGTTATTAATCCAAAAGTCATCATCCACCCAAAATCTATAATTGGTTTTATCTCGCTAAAAATTAACGACATGAAAGCACATATAGTTGTTAAGACAGTGTAAAAGATTGGCCAAATCATTTTTTTTGTTGTCAAAACTAAAATTTCAAACTTTTTTTTTTTTGGAAATTGTTTGTTTAATTGCAAGTATCTAGTACACATATGAATATTCATTGCCATAGTAAGAATTAACATTAACGCAATAAAGTTTGATGAAATTACTGTAACTTTCCATCCAACTAAACCTAGAAAACCTGTCATAAATACAACCGAGAATAAACAACTACAAATTGGTATCACTATCCAAATTATTTTTTTGAATACAAACCAAAGTGTTAAGATTATAAAAAGTAGTACACCAATACCAAAGGTCACAATATCATTTTTAATAAAGGTCATCATATCGTCTGCAATCATTGGGATGCCGCCGAGATAAATTTGCGTATTTTGATTATAATTTTTTATGACTTCTCTAATTTCTAAAATATTTTGATGTCGCTCTTTTTTAATTTTATCTTTATAAACTTCTAATTTCTTATTGGTTGTAATTTCTTTATCTATCTTACTTGGTTTTATATATACAATGATACCACTTGTTTTTCCGTCCTCACTAATTACAAAGTTTCTAAATACTGGACTATTTAAGATTTCATTAAACCCACGGTCCTTATCAATATTTTTACTTGTTAACGTTTTAAAATTTTGAATACGCTCAATTAAAGTATCATCTGTTGCTTCTAATAAAGGAATATCTAAAAGTGTAACAACATTATAAACCCAGTTTAAAGATTTTAAATCGTTTTTTAATTTAGATAGATTTTCAATTGAGTCCTTAGAATTCATTTTACTATCTGGTGAGTAGGTGAGTACTAGAAATTCTTTAGCACCGTATCTATCATTTATTTCGTTTAAGAATTCGAGATCTGGATCGTTTTCTAATAATAATGTTTCTGAACTTGCATCTAAGCGAAAATCTTTAGAAAAGTAAAAAGCAGCAAATAATATTACTACTAAGATTGAAAAAACATACTTAGGTTTTTCTATAATATTCTTTTCGTAAAAATTAGCTAACATTAAATATTAGCTTTTATAATTTATATTAATTATTTTGAATATCTTTAAATTTGGTGAACATTTCTTCAAATTCAAGCATTATAGTACCAGTTGGGCCGTGTCTTTGTTTAAGTATGAGTAGTTCAGCTAAATGAGAAATTTCATTCATTTTTGCCTGCCATTCAGCATGTTCAACAGTTGCAGGTCTTGGCTCTTTATTTTTTAAATAATACGATTCTCTAAAGACAAACATCACAACATCAGCATCTTGCTCTATTGATCCAGACTCTCTTAGATCTGAAAGCAATGGTTTTTTATCATCTCTTTGTTCAACTGCTCTAGATAATTGAGATAGCGCAAGTACAGGAACTGATAATTCTTTTGCAATAGCCTTCAATCCTTGTGTAATCTCAGAAATTTCTTGTACTCTTCCATCTTTGAAATTTGTTCCTCTCATTAGTTGAATGTAGTCAACTACAATCATATCTAAACCATGGACTCTTTTAATTCTTCTAGCTCTATTATTAAGCGCTGCGATTGTTATCGCTGGAGTTTCATCAATATAAAGTGGAAGTTCGGCTATATTTTTTGAAGTCTCTATAAACTTATCAAATTGTTCATCTGAAATTTTTCCTCTTCTTATATCATTAGATTTTATTCTAGATTGTTCTGCTAGGATTCTAGTAGATAGTTGTTCAGAGGACATTTCTAACGAAAAGAATGCTACACAAGATTTTTCACCTTTATCTTGAATATTTTTTGCAGCATGAAATGCAATATTTGTTGCTAAAGCAGTTTTACCCATTGATGGTCTACCAGCAATTATTATTAAGTCAGATTTATGCATTCCGCCCAATCTATCGTCTAAATCTTTTAGTCCAGATGGCACGCCAACAATTCCCTCTTCATTTTTGTAAGCATTAGAAGCCATGTCAATAGTCTGTTTCATTGCCTCATCAAATTTAACTAGAGAAGAGCTGAAAGACCCTCCTTCGGCTAAATCAAATAAAGATTTTTCAAAATTCTCAATAATTTGTTGTCCATCGCTGTTCAAATCATTAAGTTTGGCTGTGTCACTTATATTTTCTGAAATTTTGATTAACTCTCTCTTTACATATAAATCGTAAATCAATTTTGAATATTCAATACTTTGTCTAGAGGATGTTGAAAATTTTGTAATTTTTACAAGGTATTCTGGAATATTGAGTTCATCTTTTTCATTTTCAAAATGATTTTTTAGAGTAATTGGATTTGCCAGCATTCCTTTAGAAATTAACTTTTCAATAGCACTAAATATTTTTTGATGCATTGGATCATAAAAATTTTTACTATTAATTAGTAAGCTAATTTCATCAAATGTCTCATTAGCAAGCAATATTGATCCAATAACTGCTTGTTCAGCTTCTATGTTATTAGGGAGTTCATCTAATTTATTCTTAATTATATTTAAAGATTGAGACACAAAAAAAACTTACATAATAAAGGAAAAAAAACAAATCTTTATTATTATTGGGGAAAATTATGTATAATTATTTTATTTCCTCTTGAGGAACAGTTTTTATTACAATCTCTGTTTGAACTTCTGGGTGTAAATTAATTAAGACATCAAAATCACCAATTGACTTAATTTCTTTTGAGGGTTGTATTAAAGATGGGTTTATTTTAACTTTATCAATTTCCTCTATAACTTTTGATATCTCAGTTGGTTTTACTGATCCATATAATTCTTTGTTTTCTGTGCTCAATTTTTTGATTTCATATTGTTTATTTTTTATCTTTTCATTAATTTCTTTTGCTTCTTTTTTTTTATCCAGATCTTTTTTGCTCAAATCTTGTTTAATTTTTTCTACCTCTTTAATATTTTCTTTAGATGCAAATAGAGCTTTTTTCTTGGATATAAGATAATTTCTAGCAAAGCCTCTTTTAACCTCTATGATTTCACCTATGGATCCAATTTTTCTTACATTTTCTAGAAGTATTACTTTCATTTTATAATAATGCTAAGTTTCTTGCTCTTTTAACTGATAAAGAAAGTTCTCTTTGTTTTTTTTGACTTACTGAAGTTATTCTTGATGGTAGTATTTTACCATTTTCCGATACATATCTTTTTAATAGTTTAATATTTTTATAGTCAACTACTGGTGCACCTTTACCTGTAAGAGGACATTTTTTTTTAAATTTATATTTTTGATTTTGAAAAATGCTTAATTTTGCAAAATTACTTTGCTTACCTTTTTTCTTATTATTTCTTTTTTTCATAATCGATATTTATTTAGAAAAATTTTCTTTATCATCACTTTTTTTAAAGTAATCAGCTTCAAGATCAAATTTTTTAACTTTAACTGTCAAGTATCTTAAGAGATTTTTATCTATCTTCTCGTTTTTCTCAAGTTCTGAAATTATTTTACCATTAGCTTCTAGTTTAAAATGGATATAGTTACCTTTTTTATTTTTTTTTATAATATATGATAAATTCAATAATCCCCAATTTTCTAACTTAACAATACTTCCTTCAAGTTTTTCTACTATTTTAGAATATTTTTCCTCAATTTGTTTCAATTGTGTTGGACTGACATCTTGTCTAGCTACAATTGTATGTTCATATAAGTTCATAATAATTCTTTCAAAAAACAGAGGATATACTATTATAATTTTTTAATTACAATATAAAAAATAAAGTATTTACTGATATTTTCTATGTTTTCTGTTTTATTTCCTGGTCAAGGTTCTCAATCTGTTGGAATGGCTAAGGATTTATACGATAATTTTAGTTATGTAAAAGATTTTTTTGAGGAAGCGGATGATGTACTTAAATTCTCAATAAAAAAAATAATCTTCGAGGGGCCAAAAGACGTTTTAAATTACACAGAAAATACTCAACCAGGAATATTTCTTGTCAGTTATGCAATATTTAATGTAATAAAAAAAGAAACTTCATTTGATATTGCTAAAGCCTCCTTTTTTGCAGGACATTCGCTAGGGGAATATTCAGCATTGGCTTGTTCTAATTCTTTAGATTTTAAAGACACAATTAGACTTTTGAAAGTAAGAGGTAATGCAATGCAGAATGCTGTTCCCAAAAATGAAGGAGGAATGGTTGCAGTATTAGGACAAGATATCAAAAAAATTAATGAAATAATTGAAAATAACAAAAATAAGTATGAATGTTATTTAGCTAATGACAATTCTATAGGACAAGTTGTTATAAGTGGTAAAATGAATGATCTTGATTTATTCATTATTGATCTAAAAAAATATAATATAAAAAATATTAAATTGCCAGTCTCTGCTCCTTTTCATTGTGTACTTATGAATGAGGCAACACAAGTTATGAAAAAAGAACTCAATAATTGCAAATTTTTAACTCCAAACAATATGATAATATCAAACGTAACTGCTGAACCAACTAATGAACCAGAAAAAATAAAAAGTCTTTTAATAGATCAAATAGAAAAACCTGTTCGCTGGAGAGAAAGTATAATTAATATGATTAATTTTGGGAGTCAAAAGTTTATTGAAATTGGTCCAGGTAAAGTGTTATCAGGGCTTGTAAAAAGAATTGATAGTAATGTAAAACTAATTCAAGTAAATAATATGGATGATTTAAAGAATTTATGATCGATTTAAATAACTTAAATATAATTTTAACAGGTGCTACAGGGGTAATTGGAAACTCGATTTTAGATACATTAGTTTCAGCAGGATCAAATGTTTTAGCTACAGGAACAAATGAAGAAAAATTAAATAGGATCAAAGAAAAGTATGAAAAAGTAAATACATTAAAGTTTGATATTTCTGAACATGCCAAAATAGATGATTTTGTGGAAAATTGTAACTCAATTTTATCTAACAAAATTAATGTCTTAATTAACAATGCAGGGATAACTCAAGATAGTCTTTCAATTAGAATGAAAGAAGAGGAATGGAAGAGGGTTATAGACATAAATCTGTCTTCAACATTTTTAATTACAAAGAATGTAATAAAAAAAATGCTGAAATCAAAAAGTGGTAAAATTATAAATGTTACCTCAGTAGTTGGTCATTCAGGCAATATCGGCCAAGCCAATTATGCCGCATCGAAGGCAGGTATAATTGGCTTGTCAAAAAGTTTAGCACTAGAATATGGAAAAAAAAATATTACAGTAAATTCAGTATCACCAGGATTTATAATGTCAGATATGACTGATAAAATTAGCGAGGAGCATACTGATCTATTAAAATCGAGAATTTCACTCAACAAATTTGGCAAACCGGAGGATGTTGCGAATGCAATTGCCTTTTTATGTTCAAATTTATCCGACTATATTACTGGGGAAACTATTCATGTTAATGGAGGAATGTATTTTAGTTGACAAAATTTATAAATTATCTAATAACGAATTAACTTAAAGGAACAAAATGTCGGATGATATTTCAAGTAAAGTAAAAAAAATAGTTGCTGATCACTTAGGGATTGATGAAGCTAAAGTAAACGATGACTCTAGCTTTATAGATGATTTAGGTGCAGATAGTTTAGATACAGTTGAGTTAGTGATGGCTTTTGAGGAAGAATTTGGATCTGAAATATCTGACAGTGATGCTGAGAAAATTTTGACTGTAGGAGATGCAGTCAAATTTATTGAAAATAAAGCAAACTAATTTTTTACGTCAATGGCCGAAAAAAAAGCAGGGATAATTGTAATATTATCCTCTCCTTCTGGCGCAGGAAAGACTACACTAGTAAAAAAAATTTCTTCAAGAAAAAATTATCAAATATCTATTTCTCATACTACAAGAAAACCAAGGTCAACTGAAAAAAATGGAAGAGACTATTTCTTTATTAAAAAAAAAGAATTCAAAAAATTAATTCAAGGAAAAAAATTTTTAGAATATGCAAAAGTTTTTAAAAACTACTATGGCTCGTTAAAAGAAAAAGTAGTAAATAAATTAAAAAATGGAGAAAATGTTATTTTTGATATTGATTGGCAAGGAACTAAACAGATAAGAAATAAAAAATTAAAATTTAAAATCATAACAATATTTATTCTTCCTCCATCAAAAGAAGAACTATTTAAAAGATTACTAAAAAGAGAAAAAAAAGATAAAAAAATAGCCAATGAGAGAATGAGACAATTTAAAGATGATGTAATGCATTGGAAGGAATACGACTTTGCTGTAATTAATGATAATATTGAAAAATGTTATAAGTTGATTATAAATTTTATAAATTCAAAAAAAAACAAGAAATCAAAATTATTATCAAATAGGAAATTTATAAAAAATCATATTGATTACTTATTAAATTAAAGACTCGTAAAATTCACAAATTTTGTAATAGGTTAGGGGGTCTAAATTCTGAGGTCTCGATTTTAAATCGATAGATAAATTTTTTGATATTTCATTAAAATTTTTAAATAAAAATTTAAGAGGTTTTTTAATCATTTTTCGTCTTTGATTAAAAAATATATTAGTTATATGTTCTAAATTTTTAGGATTTTTTAACTTATAGAAATTTTTTTTTGGAACAAAAACTAGTAATGTGCTCTTAACTTTTGGAGATGGATGAAAGCTTTCAGGTTCTATATCAATTATTTTTTCAATTTTCATCCTCCAATTTGCAAAGATAGATAGTCTTCCATAATTCTTGCTGTTAGTATTTGCGATTATCCTATCAGCAACTTCTTTTTGAAACATTAATACTAGTTTCTTGCAATATTTATTTATAACATCATTTTTTATCCATTTCGTAAGTATTTGCGTTGAAATATTATATGGTAAGTTTCCGAATATAATCAGATTATTTTTAATATAAGTTTCGTAGGAAGTCAGCATCATATCCTGATTTATAACATTGATTTTTTTTCCAAATTTTTTTTTTAAAAGATTTGCTAATATTTCATCTTTTTCAATTACTATTAGACTTTTGGGATTTTTTTCAAATATTTTATTTGTTAAGGCTCCATTACCAGGGCCAACTTCTATTATATTGTTATTTTGACTAATATTTCCTAATTCAACAATTTTATTTAATACATTGTTATCAATAAGAAAATTTTGTCCTAAACTTTTTTTTGGCACAAAAATCATTTAATTTTATTTAAAAAATTAAATGCATAAAAAATAGATGTTGGATCTGATTTATTTTTACCCATCATATCTTGGTTGGGACCATGATCAGGAGTAATTTTTAGAAATGGCAGGCCAATTGTAATATTTATTGCTTCAAATTTGAATAATGTTTTAGCTGGTGTGAGTACTTGATCGTGGTACATACCAATTACAGCATCAAATTTGTTAATATTCTTTTCTAAAAAAAAAGTATCAGCCGCGTATGGTCCAGAGATATTAATTTTATTTTTACTCAACACATTAATTGCTGGAATAATTTCTTTTTTTTCTTCACTTATCCTATCTGTTGATTCACAGTGTGGATTTAACCCTAATATTGCAAACTTAGGTTTTTTTCTTAATTTTGTCCTATAAAACTGATCAACTATTTTTACAGTATTAACAATTTTTTTTTTTTTTATATGTTTTGCAACATATTTTAATGGAGTATGCGTGGTCAATGGTACAACAGCTAAATTTTTATTGTAAATCAACATTATTGGATTTTTGGTATTTGTTTTAAATCCGATATATTCGGTAATACCAGGAAATTTTTTTTTCAAAAAATGAGTTTTTGATATAGGTCCATTAATTAGTTTGGTTAGATTATTACTTTTAATCAACCTTATTGCTTCATCAAAACAATTTTCAATATATTGTTTCGAAGAACTATTTATTTTAGAAAAAATTTTTTTAAACTTGTATTCAATATTAATTATATTAACTCTTTTTTTTAATGCTTCATTAACTTCAAATATTTCATTTAAATATATTCTATATTTTAATTGCTTCATTTGTTTTTCAAATAGTTTTTTATTACCAATTAAAATTATTCTACTGTTAGTCATTTTAAATCTTTTTGATTTAAAAAATTTGAATAAAATCTCAGAAAAAATACTGTTTGGCTCTCCAAGAACTATTAAAATTATATTAGAATTCATCTATCTGTATATTTTTCTTTAATCTTTTATAAAAAATAAGCGAATAACTATTAAGTTGCCTGTTTGTCTCTTTGTTAATTAGCTCATTCAATTGATTCTCAACATCAATTATTTGTTTAGTTTCTCTTTTGTCATTAATTTTAATAATTAAATATCCACCGCCTATTTTAATTGGCGAACTTATCTCTCCTTTATTAAGTTTATTGATTTCTTTTTTTATTGTCTTAGATATTTGCAATTCATTAACCCAGCCAATTAAACCTCCATTTTTTGAAGTACTTGAAACACTAAAAATATTTGCGGTATTTTCAAATCCGACTTCATTAATACTTTTTTTCAATTTATTTAGTGTATCATTAAAACTTTCAGAAATATTTTCAGAAAAAAATATTTCTGAGAGATTATAGTCATATTTTTTATTTTCATTTTTGTATTGAATTAATATATTTTGTCTTAATTCTTCTTTATTAAACCTTATATTTTTTGAGTATTTGCTATAAATAAGTTGATTCCACAATGCTTCAATTTGTAATTTTTTTTTTAATATGTCGTAGCTTAAATTTTTGCTATTTAAAATTTTAATAAAATCAGATTTACTATTTATATTTTTACTTTTTAAAAAACTTCTTTCTATAGTTTCGAAAAAATTGTCTTTTTTTTCAGCAACATAGGCTTTTTCAATTTCTTTTTTTTTTATAATCTCAGTAATTAAAGAATTTTTTGCAATATTTTCTAAATTTTTTATTTTTAATTCTTTTAATTTTGGATTTAAGAATATCAAATATTTTATCTCATTCTCAATATCAATGTTTGTTATTATGTCATTTTGCACCTTTGCAATTATTTGAATAGATTTAGCTTGTAAATTAAAACTATAAATCAAAATTATTATACTAATTATTACAAATTTAAATTTATTCATTTAATTTTCAAAGACAGAATTCGCAGCTCCACGGATCTCAGCAAATGGAATAAATTTTATTAAAAAGACTAAACTTTCGTCTGGAACTAAACTTCCATCCCTAAAAAATTTCTTTTGATATTCAAAAGAGGCTAACAAACAATCAGTTTCATATTCGTATGATAGTTTATAAAATTGAGTAAAATCATTTTCTAAATCTTTTGTGGTATTGAAACTAATGACGTGTTCATCTGATAATTTAATTTGTGTATTATTTTTAATAATTTCACTATCAACAAAATCATTATGTTCAGTTATATAATCAAAAGATGTAATAAACTTATTTAACCCAAATGTAGCTTTTATCGAGTCGTAATTAGAGTATTCAAGATCTCTATCATAAGAAAAGTTATAATTTAAATTTAAATTTTCATTAGGTTTATAAAACAAATTTCCAACAATATCCGATCTTGTTTGGTTTAGTTTAGTTTTTGATGGAAGATATTCATTTCGTTTATCCTTTAATACGTTTCCTAAATTTAATCCTAAAATTTTCTCGTTATTTAAATTTTGTTTTTCAAATTCTATACCCAAAGTAATTGAATTACCTTTTTCAACCATGTCTGATCTACCAATTCTGTT
This sequence comes from uncultured Pelagibacteraceae bacterium, assembly GCA_902603475.1. Lineage (GTDB taxonomy): Bacteria > Pseudomonadota > Alphaproteobacteria > Pelagibacterales > Pelagibacteraceae > Pelagibacter. The sequence goes on along the minus strand of CACKUZ010000008.1, from coordinate 12,802 downwards.
TGGTGAAAATAAGTTATCAAATTCTAAGCGTGTGTCGTCGTTTGATATATTTTTACCATTTGTTGGACTAATTCTTAGTTGCATAACTGGTTTAAGAAAATTATTTGAATTTTTTAATACTTTTTTTAATGGTAACTCTGATTTCAGTAAAAAAGTACTAAATATTTCGTGATCATTATTTTTCTCATATATGCTTGAATTTTCGGAGTAAGTATTAAAGTTTTTGAGCAATAAACTATAGTCAGATATTATACCATTGGCAGAAATGAAATCGAAAGAACTAAAATTAAAATCGTTATTTATTAGAGCTTCGTATTTATTAGTCTCATATACTTTTTGAAATCCAGATGATAAAAATTGAAAATTACCATTATAACTTTCATCTAAATCTATATTTTTTGAAAAATTAAAGTCTGGAAAAATATACTGATATTTATCATTGTCTTCTTTAGATAAATCCTCATAAAGTTTAATAGAGCTATCAAGACTAGTATTTTCATCAATATTTTTCTCTACTTTTATAAATGACGACAAGCTGCTATCACTATCAATCAAAGGTGTGTATTCTTTAATGTTATGAATTTTAAGATAATTATCATTTGTTACATTTTGAACTTGTATTTCGTAGCTCGTTTCAGCGTTCAATGTTCCATCTAATTCAGCAAAAAAGTGAGTATTTGTATTTTCTTTTCTATTTAAACTAAAATCTGCAACCAAATTAGATTTTTGAAAAGCTTCTCTATATTCTGATTGGATTATGTAGTCGTTATCAAAATAAAATCTTGGTTTAAAAGTAAGGTCTTTAGAATTTGATATAGAATAAAAATATGGAACAGTTATTGATGACCCTAAGTTGCTAGAGCCTTTGTAAAATGGTGTTAAAAAACCAGATTTTCTTTTTACTGTAGGATCTGGATGATTAAAATATGGCATATAAAATATTTTTTTTCCAAATAGTTTTAGCCAAGATTTTTCATATTCAAATAATTTCTTTAACTTGTTATGAGTGAATATTTCACTTTGAAGTTCCCAGCCTCGACAATCTTTTTTATTTATATTACAAGTGCTAAATACGGTTTTAAATATTTTAGTTTTTTCATTATTAGATATAATACTACTCCCTTTTAGGGTAGGGTCATTGTTTTCATTACCGAAAAATGAGTCTTCAAAATCTACCTTAATCTCTTTACCAGCTATTTCATTTGATTTAAGATTAATTTGATTATTTTCAAAAAAATACTGATTAAGATTTTGATCTTTAATTAAAACCTTTTTTGATGATATGGTTTGATCTAAAGTATTAAAAATTAAACCTTGTCTAAATATGAATTTATTTTTAATTTCATCTTCTAACTCTGTATAATCTTTACTGGATATTTTATTTAATTTTCTATCAAATAAAATATTTGATGATGTAATTTCGTATTTATTCTCTAATTTTAAATATGTTTTGCTTTGTGAGAAAACTTTGTTTTCTAACTCATCATAAACCATTTTTTGGCTTTCTATTATGATGTTATTTTCCAAATCAGTGTATTTCACATTATCAAAAATTATTAGTTCCAAATTTTTTCTGTCATAAACGAATTTGTCTCCTTTTATTTTAAGTTTTTTTAATGGTATTTTTGCTATTCCACTTGTTGCAAAAATCATATTTCCATTTTCCTCAATTTTAATATTTTTTGAGTCAAATAATACTGATTCAGCCTTTAAATTTGAGCTAACAAATATAAAAAAAATTATTAAAAATATTTTAAAAATTTTAATTTTCATTTAGTTTTATTAATCCTAATGTACATATTAAAAATATAAGAATCTGAGGTAACCAAACTGACATTTCAACAGGCAATGTCTCATTTTTTCCAAATAAAATTGAAAAATAATTTATATAATAAAAAATTACAGATATTATTACACCAATAACTACTAAAAAAAATTTCGATTTTATAAAGGTTAATTTAAACATTAATATAGCGCCTATAATTGTAGTTAGAGTAAGGTAAATTGGCAAACTGTATATTTTATTAAGTTGTAAACTTACCTCGGTTGCTGAATACCCAATAGATTTATAGTTATCTTTTAATTCAATTAGTTGTAAAATATTTAATGAATTTAGATTGGAATATAAATTTGATATAATTTTTTCGTTAAATGATGATGAATATTCATAACTGTCCAATATTTCAGTTTTTCTATCTTTAGAGTATATTTTAACATTCGTTAAGATCCACATCTTTTGTTTTATGTCTGCTTTCTCTGATACAATCGTATTTATTAATTTATATTCATTATCTAATTGTGTAATTTCTAGATTTTCTAAATTATTTATTTTGTAATTTTTAGCATTGATAATAAATATCCTTCTATTATCTCTGCTTTTTTCTTTTATCCATAGACCATCTTCATTTACAATAGCTAAGTGATCATTTGTATTAGAATACTTGTATTTAATATTTAGATATAAACTTTTTAAATTTGCTGAAAATGAGTAGTAAAGAACTATTAATATAAGGCCTAAAATCAAAGAAACAATTGAAATTATAAATGTAATTTTTAAATTATCGATACCATTACTTCTTAATAGTTCTATCTCATCTCTTTCGTAAATATTTATAAAAAAAAACATAACTCCAAGTAAAAAAATAAAAGGTAATATTTCAAATATTATAGATGGGATATTTAAAATTGTTAAAAAAATTGGTACATAGGTTTCACTATTTTTATTTTCAAAATATTTAATTTCCTCAAAAATATTAAGAAAAAAACTTAAAAATACAAAAACAGTGATAATGATTATTATATTTTTTAAAAATAAATTTGTGAGATAACGTTCGTGTTGTTTCAAAATCATAAGAAATTTAATTTAAATTTTGTAAGTAGTAATAAAATTAAATAATAAATTAATATCAATATAACTGGTAGTAAAAGTATTATATAAACTGTGCTTACTGAGGTTAAAAGAAATTTTAAACTTATTTGTGATAAAATAATTGTAAAACTGCCAATTAAAAAAATATTTAATTTATGAAATTTAATAAAATATTTTGATTTAGGTTCAACGATTAAACTTGCGGCTATTAAAGAAATTATTAAAGTGTAAAAAGGTAATATAAGTCTTTTGTAAATTTCATCGCTTATTGATTTTAAATCTCTATTATGACAAGTTTGATTTGCTGAAATTGCAAAAGATCTTTGATTTTTTATATTTAAGTTTAATAGAAATTCCTTGAAGCAATTTAATATAATTGATGATTTAATTTCTTGCATTTTAGGATGTGTAATAGATTTAGTTGAAAAATTGGATAAATCATAATCAGTCTCAGAAAAATTTAAAGCGAAAGAGTTTGTTTGATTAAGATTTGTTATACCCCCGTTATAAAGTCTCAAATAAAACTGATTATCTTTTTTAATAATTTTACCTGAATCAGCTACAATAATTTTTGAGTTATTCTGATCTATTTTCTCATTAATATAGATTTTATTTAAAACACCATCCTTCCTGAATTCTTCAACAAATATTGTAAGATTTTTCACAACATTAATGAATTTTTTTTCAGATATTAATTTTGGTAAAAAATCAATATTAGATTCTTTTAAAAATAATCTTGCAAGATTTTGAGACTTTGGAACAACAAATAAATTAAGAACTAATTGTAAAACTAAAAATAAAATCGATAGTTTTAAGATAAAGTTTATGAAGTAAATTTTCTTAATACCATTGTTCCAAAATACAATTAGTTCATTAGAATTACTATATTTATTTATGACATAAAAAATAGATATAAAAAATACAAAGACTATAGTCTTGCTAAATATTTTTGGAAAATTTAGTGAAACATAGTAAAAATAAACCTTTAAACTATGTCCGTCATCAGAAACTAAATCTAGAAAGTTTACTGCTTGTATAATCCAAACTATAAAAGTAATACTAAATGACGCTATTAAAAAGAAATTTAGTATATCTAAAGAAAATTTACGAAATATTAATTTATTCATTGAAATTATTGTTTTAATAAATATACAACATTATCTAATAAAAATTTCAAAAAAATGAAGCTAAAATTAAATTTCGTAAATAAGGCCCCAAAAATAGCAAGGGATAATGAGATTATTTTGTTAACCCAAAAAATTTCAAAAAATAGAGAGATTAAACATTTAATAAAGTCAGTATTTTCTAATAAACTTTTCTCTGAACAGAATTTCCTTACAAAAGATTACAAAGATAAAAGTTACATTTTTGTAAATTGTACTAAGTCAAAAGTTTCATTAGATTTTGAAAAACTTGGTTCAAAATTATATGTTTTTCTCAAGGAAAATAAAAAAGAGAATTCATATATTAATTTAGATAATAATACCTTTACAAATGTACAATTAGAAAAGTTTCTTCATGGAGCACAGCTTAAATCCTATAATTTTAATCTCTATAAAACAGATAAAAAAAAAGATTTTGATATAAATTTAAATGTTGTTGGCAAAGGTGTTAAACAAAAAAATTTATTAAGAAATAAATTAAGCGCTCTTTTGCAAGGAGTTTTTCTAACAAGAGATCTAGTTTCTGAACCTGGTAATATTTTACATCCAGATGAGTACGCAAAAAGAATTGTTAAATTAAGGAAGTTTGGATTAAAAGTTACAGTCTATGATCAAAAAAGATTAAAAAAATTAGGTTTTAATGCATTGCTTGGTGTTGGACAGGGAAGTATTAGAGGTTCATATATGGTAACTATAGAGTGGAATGGAAATAAAAATAAATCAAAACCTTTAGCCTTCGTTGGAAAAGGTGTTTGTTTTGATACTGGAGGCATCTCACTTAAGCCCGCAAAATTTATGGAAGATATGACATATGATATGGCAGGTTCAGCAACTGTAGTTGGTCTTATGAAAACTCTAGCTTTGAGGAGATCTAAAATAAATGCAGTTGGAGTTGTAGGATTAGTTGAAAATATGCCAGGTTCAAATGCACAAAGACCCGGAGACATTGTAAAATCTTATAGCGGACAAACGATCGAAGTTTTAAATACTGATGCTGAAGGAAGACTAGTTTTAGCAGATGCACTAACGTACACTGAAGAAAAATTTAAACCAAGTTTAATTGTTGATTTAGCTACATTGACTGGAGCTATAATAGTTGCACTAGGGTCTGAATATGCTGGACTATGGTCAAATAGTAAAAAATTGTCAAAACAACTTTTTGATGCTGGAGAAAAGGTAGAGGAAAAAGTATGGGAAATGCCTCTTCATGAAAATTATAATAAATTAATGAATTCAAATAATGCAGATATGCAAAATATTAATTATGTTGGAGGAGCTGGGTCAACAACTGCAGCTCAATTTTTACAAAGGTTTATAATTAATAAAACACCCTGGGCGCATTTAGATATTGCTGGAATGGCATTCTCTAAATATGCTGGAGCATTAAATTCTGGCGGTGCAACAGGATATGGTGTTAGATTATTAAATAAATTTATAGAAGAAAATTATGAGTAATATTCAACATACATTATCTATAATTAAACCAGATGCAGTTGAAAGAAATTTGCAAGATCAGATTAAAAATGAATTTAAAAACCATGGTTTCCAAATTTTAGAGGAAAAAAAAATTCATATTTCTAAAGAAGAAGCTGAAAGGTTTTATAAAATTCATGAGTCTAAACCATTTTATAATGATTTATGTGCTTACTTATCTTCTGGACCAATTGTTGTTATGAAACTACAAAAAGACAATGCTGTTATAGAAAATAGAAAATTGATGGGGGCAACTAATCCTAAAGATGCAGAAGAAGGAACGCTTCGAAAAAAATATGGTATTTCAATTGATAAAAATTCTGTTCATGGATCTGATAGTGTCGAGAATGCAAAGATAGAGTTAGAATTTTTTTTTAAAAATTAGTTAAAAACTTATCAATAGCTTTTGGATAAATTTCATGTTCAATTTTAAGCACTTTTTTTTCTAAACTTTTTACATTATCAGATTTTAGGATTTTCACCTTCTTTTGTAAAATAACTTTACCTGAATCTAATTTTTCTGTTACTTTGTGAATTGATGCTCCTGCAAATCGATCTTTATTTTTAATTGCTCTCTCATGTGTATTTAATCCTTTATACTTTGGTAAAAGCGATGGATGAATATTTAATATTGGCTTAGAAAATTTTTTTATAAAATTACCTGACAAGATTTTCATAAACCCAGCTAAACAAAGAATATCTATATTAAATTTTTTTAGCAATTTGATTGAGTTATTTTCAAAATTTGATTTACTTTTAATTCTATAAATCTTTATTTTAGATCTAGAGGCATATTTTAATCCTTTAGCATCTGGATTGTTTGAAATCACTAAAATAATTTTAATTAAAGAATTCTTTTTTCTTGAGTATTTTATTAAAGATTTTAAGTTACTACCTCTACCACTAATAAAGACGGCAGTATTTTTTTTACCAGGATATTTTTCCACTTAATTTTACTTTTTTTGAATTTTTAGTTATTTTTCCAATAATATAGGGTTTAAAATTTTTTCCAAAATATCTACTTACCAAATTTAAATTTCTAGGATTTGTCACTAAACAAAAACCTACACCACAATTAAAGGTCTTTAACATTTCTTTCTCACTCACACCCATTTTATATAACCATGTAAAAATTTTTAGTGTTTTGACTCTTTTTAGATCTATTTCAGCACATAAATTTTTTGGTATTATTCTTTGAATATTATCCACTAAACCTCCACCAGTTATATTTGCACATCCATTTATTAAATTTTTTTCATTAATAAGAGATAATTCTTTCACATAAATTTTAGTTGGTCTAATCAATTCATTTTTAAGAAACTTACTTGTTTTTAAATTTATTTTTTTTTTTTTTAACAGATATCTCACTAAGGAATAACCGTTAGAGTGAAGTCCATTAGAGGGTACACCTAAAATAAGATCATTATTTCTAATTTTTTTGTTAAGTATTTTTTTCTTTTCAACAAGACCAACAGCAAAACCTGCTATATCAAATTTCCCTTTAGTATACGTGCCTGGCATTTCAGCAGTTTCGCCACCAACTAATTTGCAACCCGCAATATCACATCCCTTAACAATTCCTCTAACTAAGTGTTTTAATTTACTCAAATTAATTTTGCCAATCGAAATGTAGTCTAAGAACAAATAAGGCTTAGCTCCCTGAACGACCAAATCATTTACACACATCGCAACAAGATCTATTCCAATTGTATCAAATTTGTTTAGATCATTTGCAATCTCAATTTTTGTTCCAACTCCATCAGTGCTTGTAACAATGTGAGGGTCTTTTAGTTGTCTAGGTATTGGTGAGATTGCCCCAAAGCCTCCTATATTCTTAAAATCACCACTTTTACTTGATTTTCTTGCTATTGAACTTATGAACTTAACAAAACTATCTGCTTTTGGAATATTAACTCCGCTCTTACTGTATGTTAATTTATTTGATGCCATATAACAAAGTTATGTATTTTTTTAAAAAAAATATATCAAATTGTTTATATATATTTTTCATAATTTTAACCTTTAATATTATAGAGTTTTCCACAAAGGAGGTACTTGCTAAAACTTTTGTTGTTTCAAATATTGAAGTTGAGGAAAAATATAATCTTAGTTTTAATAAACTAAAAGTTATGGATAGAGGCTTTAAAAAAGCATTTCAAGATATCTCTCAAATGATACTTGAGAGAAAAGATCTTAATAAAATTAGAAATACACCAATAAATGACATAAAAAAATTAATCGAAAACTTTTCAATATTGGATGAAAAATTCATAAACCAAAAATATAAAAATATTATGGAGGTAGAATTTAATAGAAAAAAATTAATTAAATTTTTAGATTCTAAAAATATAACCCTTTCATTACCAAAAAAAATTAACGTTTTTTTTATACCAGTTATGATTGATTTAGAAACAAATAATTTAAACTATTTAAATGAAAATGTTTTTGCAGAAAATTGGGAAAGTATTGAAAAAAATTATTTTCAAATTTCTTATATCATGCCAAATGAGGATGTAGAAGATTATTTAAGTATAAAAAATAACCTAGAGAATATTGAAAATTACAATTTCAAAACAATATTGAATAAATATTATTCTGAAAATTTTATTATAATGATAATTTTCAAAAGAAAAAATAATATTAAATTTTATTCAAAAATTAATTTTGATGATAAGTTTGAAATATTAAGTAAAAATTTTAAAAATAAGAATATAGATAATCAAACAGACTTAAATTCAATAATACTTAATATCAAAAACGAATATGAAGATAATTGGAAATCGATCAATAAAATGAGTCCATCTACATCAGTTCCAATCCGATTATCATTAGAATCAAATAATACAGAAAAATCATTAAAATTAGAAAATGCTTTGGGTAATTTAGATTTTGTAAATAGCTATAATATTGAAAAGTTTGATAGTAAAATAATTATATATAAAGTTTATTACAGCAGTAGTCCAAAAAGATTTTTAAAAGATATTTTATCTTACGATATTAGAATTGACACATCCTCAAGCAACTGGAAAATAGAATGAGTGAATTAAATCAATTACTTCTAGACTTTGATTATAAAACTAATTTTAATGAACATGATTTTTATTTATCGAAAAGTAATTCTAACGCATTTAATTTGATTAATAGATGGCCTGACTGGGATAAAAAAATATTAAATATATCAGGTGAAAAATTCTCTGGAAAAAGTCATCTAGCAAATATCTTTAAATTAAAATCTAAAGCATTTTTAATTAATGGAAATGAGATTGATAATTCAATTTTTAAAAGTATTAAATTACATGAAAGTATAATTATTGACGATTTTGAAGAGTGTAACGAGGAAGAAGTACTTTATTCAATTTTTAATCTTGTAGATCAAGATAGTAAGTATTTGTTGATAAATTCATTAAAACCAATAAATGAAATTAAATACAGACTGCCTGATTTAACCTCAAGATCAAAAAATTGTCTTTACGCTGTAATTGAAAATCCAGATGATGAATTACTTTTTGCTATAATTTTAAAGAATTTTTCTGATCGCCAGATTAAAATTGAAAAAAAAATAATAAATTTCATAATTAGTAGAATTGACAGATCTTATAGAAAAATTGATGAATTTATATATAAGATTGACGAATTAAGTTTAAAAAAAAAAAAACCAATTAATTTAAAAACCATAAAAGAAATTTTGTAAATTGAATAAATATAGAACTCATACCTGCGGGGAATTAACCAAGTCACATAAAGAAAAGGAAATTTCCTTATCTGGCTGGATTAACAAAAAAAGAGATCATGGAAATCTTTTATTTATAGACTTAAGAGATAATTTCGGAATTACTCAGTGTGTTATAGACAAAAGTAATGAAATTTTTAAGAAAATTGAAAAACTTTCTTTGGAAACAGTAATTAAAATTACGGGAATGGTTATTGAAAGATCAAATGAAACAATAAATAAAAATATTTCTACTGGTGAAATTGAGGTCAAAATTAATAATATTGATATTCTTGGGGAAACTAAGGAATTACCAATGCCAGTTTTTTCAGATCAAGAATATGCTGAGGAAATAAGGCTTAAGTATAGATTTTTAGATTTAAGAAGAAAAAAAATACATCAAAATATTATCTTAAGATCAAAAGTAATCTCATTTATTAGAAATGAGATGCATAAACTTGATTTTTTAGAATTTCAAACTCCTATTTTAACTTCATCTAGCCCAGAAGGAGCAAGAGATTTTCTTGTACCTAGTAGATTAAATCCTGGAAAATTTTATGCTTTACCACAAGCTCCTCAACAATTTAAACAACTAATAATGGTTTCTGGGTTCGACAAATATTTTCAAATAGCGCCTTGTTTCAGAGACGAGGACGCAAGAGCGGATAGAAGTCCTGGAGAATTTTATCAATTAGATATTGAAATGTCCTTTGTTGAACAAGAGGATGTATTTGAAGTAATTGAAGGTTTATTTCTAAAATTATTTAAAACATTCAGTAATAAAAAAATTCTTCATGAAAAGTTTCCAAGGATTACCTTTGAAGATGCAATGCTTAAATACGGTTCAGATAAACCAGATTTAAGAAATCCTTTAGAAATTTCAGATTTAACAATTATTTTTGAAAGAGAAGATGTTAAATTTGATATTTTTAAAAAATTAGTAAAAAGTGGTTCACTAGTTAGAGCGTTAGTTACCAAAAATACAAAGGATAAACCTAGAAGTTTCTTTGATAGTATTGATAGATGGGCAAAAGAGCAAGGTTCCTCTGGTCTAGCTTATTTTACATTAGAAAAAGATGATAAAATAAATGCCAAAGGACCAATTGGAAAATTTTTTTCAGAGAATGCATTATTAGAAATCATGAAACTAACAAATGCGAATATAGGTGATACGATATTTCTTTCTTGTGGAAAGAAAAATGATGTAGAGAAAATATTAAGTGTTGCAAGAAATAAAATAGCTGAAGATTTAAATCTAATTGATAATGAAATATACTCATTTTGTTGGATTATTGACTATCCAATGTATGAGATTGATGAAACTACTAAAAAAATAAAATTTAGTCATAATCCATTCTCAATGCCTCAAGGTGAATTAAATAAATTAGACTTGTCTAATCCTTTAAATATTAAAGCCTATCAATATGATATTGTCTGTAATGGAATTGAGTTATCATCTGGTGCTATTAGAAACCATGTTCCTGAATTAATGTATAAATTATTTGAAATTGCCGGTTATTCAAAAAATGATGTTAATAGTAAATTTAGTGGGATGATAAATGCTTTGAGTTATGGGGCTCCACCTCATGGAGGAATAGCCCCAGGAATTGATAGGATTGTTATGCTTTTAGCAAATGAAAAAAATATTAGAGAGATTACTATGTTTCCAATGAACCAAAATGCACAAGATTTAATGATGAATGCACCATCTGAAATTTCTGAGGATCAATTAAAAGAGCTGAATTTATCCTTAAAAAAGAAAAATTAATTATTTTTTTCCTTTAAGATTGAGTTTTACATCTGACAGATCTACTAACTTCTTTTTATAATTACTTCTTACAAATCCTTTGCTTGTGATATCTTTTACTAATTTCAAGAATTTAGTTTTATCTTCACTGTTTTCATCCATTCCAGTTTCATCCAAAGAATCGGATCCTCCAATAGAAGGTGTATGAGCTAGATCTTCTCTATTTAGATATGATATTGCTAGTTCTCTAAATATATAATCTAGGATTGATGTTGCGCTTAGAATCCTATCATTTCCAAATACTTTTCCTGAAGGTTCAAATTTAGTGTCTACAAAAGCATTTACAAACTCATCTAGAGGAACTCCATATTGCAATCCAAGAGAAACAGCTATAGCAAAGTTATTCATTGTAGCCTTAACTAGCTCACCTTCTTTGCTAGTATCTATAAATATTTCACCTATTTTACCATCCTCATACTCACCTGTATGTAGGTATACTTTATGATCTCCGATTGATGCTTTTTGTATGTATCCTTTTCTTCTATCTGGCATACTAAATCTTCTGCCATTATTATCTTTAATATTTTTAGTGAATATTTCTTGGTTAATTTTAAGACTATTTTTTTGCTCAGGTTGAGGAAGGTCTTTTTCAACAACATTTATCTTGTTTTTTTCAATTTTTTCCAAATTCTTAGTTTTCCTGTTATCTAGTTTTACATCTAATATTTCAAATTTTCCGTCATCTCTTTTCTCGATATTTTGTATATTTTTTTCATCAATATCATCAAGATAATGACTTACTTTAAAACTACACGTGTAGTATGTCTCAACTAGATATTTTGCCATTTAATTTCCTTATTTATTAATAAAATTGAATCTTAAAGTTATAAAGTATATAGAAATTAAATATTTTAGTCTAATTTAATTTTTACAATTTTAAATTGAAAAAAAAATAAAATTTTATGTTGACAATGTTTAAACAAATTTTTACCTGGTGGAATCAACAGACGTTTGGAACAAGATTGCAAATATTTTTTTCCGGAAAATTAGTTGGTCAAGATAAAAATGGAAATAAATATTATGAAAGTAAATCAGGAAGAAGATGGATAGTTTATAATGATGAAGTCGAAGCATCTAAAATTCCAAATGAATGGTACTCGTGGATGCATTATATGAATAATAAAATAGAAAATAATCATAATTTAAAAAAATATGTTTGGCAGAAAGAACATTTGCCTAACCAAACAGGATCAGAAAATTCTTATCATCCAAAAAAGTATAATAATGCTAATAAAAAAAAATACAAAAGTTGGAAAAGTTAATTTTTTTTTTGTAATAATTTTTTCTATTCTTTTAACAAATAATATAATCGCTGATACACAGATTAAAAGTGAAAAAGTTGCTGAATTAAGTGTTCTTGATAAAGTGAGTTCAAAAAATACAAATATTAAAATTCAAGTTGGAGAGGAGTTTTCTTTTCAAAATCTAAGTATAAAAATATTAAAATGTTATAATTCAGAGTTTGATGATGACCCTGAAATTACTGCATATATGCAAGTAAAAGATACTACAATAAATAATAATGATAAAGTATTTGTTTTTAATGATTGGACATTTGCATCAAGTCCGTCTATTAGACCATTCGATCATCCTGTCTATGATGTTTGGTTAAAAAAATGTTACAGTTAAATAACTTTTTCTTTATCTAACCAGCTTACATTGAAATTAGATGTAATAAATTTTTTGTTATTTAGTAAAACTTTATGTAGTTCTATTGTAGTTGTTATTCCCTCAATCACAAACTCATCTAGAGATCTTTGCATTCTTTGAATTGCTTCTTC
>CACKUZ010000007.1 GCA_902603475.1 uncultured Pelagibacteraceae bacterium | reverse complement strand
ATCTTATGGAGATCACTATGGCGGAAAAAATGCAGCTGCAAATAAAAAAAAATATAAAAAATACCCTTTAAAAAAATCTCATGAAAAATTTGGATTTGAAGAACCTCATATATCATTTTATCCAAGTATAGGAATAAGTCAGATTATTAATTTTAATAAAGATGAAATATTGATTTCTTCATTAAAAGAAAAAGCATTATTTTTGTTAAAATTAAATGAAAAATTTTATAATAATAACGAAAATTTCTATTCTATAGATGTTTCATTAGGTGATGATCCAAGAAAAATTTATATTGGAGAAAGAATTAGAGATATAATATATTTAAGCGATCAAAAATTAATTATCATGTTTCTTGAAAGCACTGCTTCTATTGGAATTATAAATCTTAAGCAATAACCTATAAGATAGTTTATTATGGTAGCGGGAAGTGGGATCGAACCACTGACCTCGGGCTTATGAGTCCCGCGCTCTAACCAACTGAGCTACCCCGCCTTAAATTTCTGAAAGTTATAATAGAAATTTTATATAACGCAATCAACTATTTAAAATTAGGTTTTTTTGACTCCTGTTGGATGCGGAACTCCATCAATTACTAGTTTTGGTTCAACACTTACATCAATCAATTCTGGTCGATTTTCCAAATAGGATTTAACGCTATCAATAGACATTATGTCTTCCAGAAATTTTTCTAACCTAGGAAACTTTTTTATTAATTTAGGATCAAGCATTTTAGATAAATCTAAATGATGAAACGCAACAAAATCACATGCTCTAGGCTCATCATAGATAAAAAATTTTTTATCATTATTCTTCATGGCTTTTTCAAGATCTTCAAATCTTGACAATAAAAATGGCATCATGTCATCTTTTTTCTTTATAAATTTCTCACCTGTTGCAAAATTTACTGTTGGGTTAAGAGGCATAAAAAGTTCCTGTGCACTTTGCATGATAGCATTTGCTTTAGCATTTAATATTGAATCAGTAATATTAATGCCTGCTAAATTTTCAACAAATGTCATAATTGCCAAGCTTTGACAAATCTCATGCTTCTTATCTATAACTAACATGGGTAATTGTTTAAATGGGATATTAGGTTTTACCTCTGACCATTCCTTATCATAATAATCCCATGACATAAGATCTTCATATTCAATATTTGTGTAATGAAATAATAAACGAGGAGCTTCTGCTAGTGCTCTCATTTTGAAATAAATTAATTTCAATTTATGTCTCATATAAACTTTTTAAGAAGCTATAAATTTTATTAAATAATAAAGAATACCAGTAATTATTGTTGCGTAAATGAATCCAATCACAAATAATTTTATGATTGTTTGATTATCATCATATTTAGATTTTAAATAAACATAAATAATTGTATATATTCCAACGATTGCAATACTTAGTAGAATATCAGTTGGGTTCATTGGATTTCATCAAAAAATAAATTTTTTTGCTTGTATGTAAAAGGATATTCTTTTCCAATTGGTTGGAATTTTGTTTTAATAACCATTAAATTTTCTTTGCCAATTTTTATTTTCCAGGTGAGTTTTACATCACCATTAAATAATCTCAAAGCTCCTAATTTTGAAAATCTCCATCCATCTTCAGATATAATATTGCCATCTTTATATCTTTTATAATTCTCACTATCGAAAATATATGTTACTTCCCCGTCAGTTCTTTCATCTTTAAGTGTAATTGCATAATTATTTAAAAATTCAGCTGTTTGATTTTTATTTAGCCCCCTTTTCGAAACAGACTTTAAAAAATCTGTAGTTTTATCAACAGCTTCATCTATTTTAGTCTCGCTATAAGAATAATTTGAAAATAAAAGTAGAAAAAAAAGCACAAAAAGGCTTTTTGATAATTTATAAATCATGGTTTCAATTAATATAACATTTAGACCTTATTATTCAAATTTAAGCAGTTTTATTTTAATTGTTTTAATTGACTCAAAATAATAAGATTATTTTAAAAAAGAGAGGAAAAATATGAATAAAATAAAAATATTATCAAAAAGTTTAGTTAGCTTTTTCTTAGTTATTACATTTGTAATTTTTTCAACTGCAGCTTTTGCTGAGATTGTTGGACGTCTATCTGTTCATTGGAGTCCAAAACATCATAGTGCAAAGCATGCTCAAATTTTTGCAGATGAAGTAAATAAAAGAGCAAATGGAAAACTTAAAATCGAGGTATATCCATCTAAACAACTTTTTGGAATTAGAGAAGTAATGGGTGCAGTAACATCAGGAGCTGTTGAATTAGGAGGAATTGTTGGTGTTGTAAGTTTCCCACCAATCAATAAGAACTTTAATGTTGCCTCTTTTCCAGGACTATTTAACTCCTGGGAACAACAAAGAGGTTTTTTCCAAAATTCGTCAAAAGGAAAAGAAATTTGGGGTGAATTAACAAAAAAAACAAATTCAACTTTAGTCATGTACAATCCTGTTGGACCTGTAATGTCAATTTCAAGTGCGCGAGAATTAACAGGTATTGATGCTATGAAAGGTCTTAAGGCTAGAAGACTTCTTAAAAGTGAAGAACCTATGTGGGATGCTCTTGGGGCAAACCGTGTATCTTTAAAAACTGGCGAAGTATACAATGCTTTACAGTCTGGAATGATTGATACTATTAATAGTCCTCCAGGGAGTATAAAAGCATATAGCTGGTGGGAATTTTTAAAATACGCTCAAAAGCCTTATCAGTATTATGCTGATGCATACATCATGGCTAACTCTACTTGGTTTAATAGTTTGCCTGCAGACTTACAAAAAATAATTATGGATGTGGGAAAAGAAGTAGGAACTCTTTCAACAGACAGAATTATGGATCATGGTGAAACTGTACTTAAAGAATTCCAAGACAGAGGCGGTGTAGTAACAACACTTTCAGGTGCTGAGAAAGCAAAATTTGATAAGTTAATGAAAGATAAAGTTATGCCTGCAATGGCTAAAATGATTGATGCTGATGCTTTAAAAGCAGCACAAGAGTACGCAAAAAATAATTAGAATAAGTTATTTGCTTAATCTATTAAAATGAAAGCTTTGCGAGCAGTTAATAATTATTTAGCTTCGGCTTCTTTAACTCTCGCAATGCTAATTATTTTTATCATGGTTGCTGCATTATTTTTAAGTGCAGCCACACGTTTCATAACTGGGACTGGATTTGCTTGGTTTATAGAATTACCACCTGTTTTAGTTAGTTGGTTAGTTTTTCCACTTCTAGGTCCTTTATTAAAAAAAGGACAGCATATAAAAGTTGATTTTTTAACTCCATTATTATCAAAAAAGAATAAGGAAATTTTGTTTTTAATTGTAAATATAGTTGCACTTATATCTGCTTGTATATTCTTTAAAGCTGGACTTGATGCAACAATTATGTATTTCAATTTAGGTCAAGTCATGGAAATTGAAATAAGTATACCCATATGGTGGATGTTTTTAGCATTCCCTGTTGGTTTTTTAATATTAGCTCTTACCTCATTAGAGTTGATATTTGATAACATTCTAAATTTAATAAGAAATTAAATGTTTGCATTGGCATCTATATTATCTTTAGTAGCTTTAATAATTTCTGTTCCAATTTTTTTAGTATTTGGGTTAGGTAGCTCCATAGCTGCTATTGGTGGACTAAATCTTCCTTGGTCGGTTTTAATTCAAGTATCTTTTGGAGCTCTAACAAAACATGTCCTTATAGCTGTACCGTTATTTATATTCAGTGGTATGGCGATGCTTAAAGGTGGTGCAGCACTTAGACTTGTAAAATTTGCAACAACTTTGGTGGGACATTGGCCAGGAGGTTTGGGTGTTGCAATGGTTATAGCGATGGGTTTCTTTGCAGCATTCTGTGGATCAATATTAGCTGCAATTACTGCAGTTGGAACAATCATGATGCCAAAAATGATTGAGCAAGGTTATCCTACACCTTTTGTTGTTGTTTTAGCAGCATCAGCAGCATTACTTGAGGCTTTAATCCCTCCTTCAAATGCTGCTATTTTATTTAGTGCACTTACATACGTCCCCGTATCGAAAACATTTGCTGCTGGTGTGATTCCAGGAATTATTCTTCTAATTTTAATGGTTCTATTAGTTTTATTTAAATGTAGGCATATAAGAGCAGATAAAAAGGCTACTCTTAAAGAAAGATTAAGTTCTTTTGTTGCAGCACTTCCGGCTTTAATAACTCCAATTATAATCTTAGGTGGAATATATGCAGGTTTTTTAACACCATCAGAGTCCGCAGCAATTGCAGGGGTTTATGCTGTAGCAATAGGATTTTTAATTTATAGAGAATTAACATTTTCATCTCTATTAAGTTGTTTGAAAGATACGGCTATAATTACTGCTGTTATATTTTCTATTATTGCAACCGCTACTTTTTTAAGTGTTGTGCTTACTTATACTCAAGCACCTCAAAAAATTATTACTTACTTTACTGATATGGGCGTAAGTGTAAATTTATTCTGGGCTATGCTAGGTATTATATGTTTAGTTCTAGGGACCTTTATTGAAATTGTTCCAGTATTTTATTTAACAGTTCCAATTTTTGCAGCTTTAACATTATCTTTTGATCAAAGTTTGCTTCATTTATATGTAGTCTTTGTTGCTTTTGCTGGTATAGGAATGATTACTCCACCAGTTTGTGTAGGAATATATACTGCAGCTGGTGTAATAAAAGAGAACCCTGCTAATGCTTTTAAAGAAGTTCCTTTATTTACAATAGTTGGGATTATTTATGGGATATTAATGATATTATTCCCAATATTTTCAACTTGGTTGCCAAGTTTACTCTAAAATTCAATTTACTTTTTTAATTTAATATTTTCTTAATTTTGTGTTAGCAGCATTAGCTTCTATTAGAAAAGTAAAAAAAATTATAAATAATAATAATAATTTCATTATTAATTTTTAATTTCTTTCTCACAAATAATTCTTGCTTCTTGAGGTGAAATTTCTTTTTTTAATTTACTTTTTGCAATCGTGCATGCAGAAATAGATTTTTGACGACTAAATTCTTCATATTTTCCAACGCTAATATAAAGAAATATTGCTGCAGCTCCTAGAAATAAAAGTAATTTATAATTTTTATACATTAAGAGGCATGTTGTTCTGGTAAAGAAATATCTAAATGATAATCAGGTTCATTTCTTTGTTTTTTTAGAGCAGGTATTATCTCTTTATATGTATCAAATAATCCATTTTTAATTTGTGGTAACTGATCTTTTAAATGGGAATGTAATTTTTCTAAATTATAAGCTGGAACCGTTGGGAACATATGATGCACACAATGATACTCCATTTTCCAATATAAAAAGCTGAGTATTGGATTTAATTTCATATCTCTTGCTGACAATCTATGATCTTTAACATTTCTCGCTAAACCGGCGTGTTGTGTAAAAGCAACAAATTTATGTAATCCTTTTCCGTAATAATGAGGTAACAGAAGATACAACACCGGCAACCATGAAGATATCAATAGAGACCAGATAATTATAGATAGCCAAATACCTACATAAATTCTTGAAATCAAAATAGCTCTTGGTCTTGCATTTTCAGGAATACTATCAATCATAACTTTAGTTTTTACGCCAAAAGCATGTTTAATAACTTCAAAAGCTATACTTTTTTTAAAAAATAATAACTCACCAAATGGGATTAAATTCATTATTAGTTTTTTAGGAGTGTCTTTTAAATTGTTGTCATATTCAATTTCATGATCATAAGGATTTTTAGTTGAATAAGTATTTCCGTGATGAACAAAATGGGTAAATCTCCATCTTGTAGGCTCAAAGTATGCCATAAAACATGAGGTATAATAAAAGAATTCATTTAAAAACTTTGACTTAAATGCGGTTTTGTGGCCTGTCTCATGCCAAATAGGATTACAAAAACAAAAAATATTTCCGTATATATAAAACCAAAACACTGCCCACCAAGTTCCCCATGTAAAATATGCCAAACATCCTACAAGTGAGAGAAAACCAAAATAAATACTTACGTGTAATAATCCTTTAGCATCAGATTTCTTTGTAAGCTCTTTTAAAACTTCCTTGTCAATTTTTGGTCGATACCATTTATCTAATTTTACATCCATAAAATCTACAAACTGAAAATTTACTATATATCTTAAAAATTAAAAGTTAATAGAATTATAATTTAAAAATTTATTTTTTTTAGTATTTCTTCAAAAACTAGTTTATTTCCTTTTTTATTCAAATGTATGTCATTAATAAAAAATAAATTTTTATAAGCCTCATATTTATCCTTATAACCTTTGAAATAATCATTTAGTTCAAAGAAACTGACGCTATTTGTTTCTAAACTTTTAAAACTATCTTTTATGTAAGTTAAGACTGCAATATCTGGTTCTCTTAAAATGATTGCTGGTTCGTAAAGATAAAAAATATTGAGATTTATATTTTTCTTTTCTACTATTTTAGAAAGTTTTTTTAAATTATTTATAGATTTATCAATCGCATTTTTTCCCCACTTATCAAACTCATCTTTGGAAAATAAATAGTTATAGTCTTGAAGATACAAAAAGCTCATTTTTGAGATTTCATCATTTGATATTTTTAATAATTCATTTTCTTTTTCATTATAATTAAGTGAGGTTTTTTTAATAAATAAAGATTTCATTAGACCAGGTATTACCTTTGGAGGAGTTATTCTTGATATAACTTGATAAATTAAAGTATTAGATTTAAAAAAATTAATTAAGTTAATTACAATTTTATTTTTATGATCAACATGATTCAATATAAAATTTTCATCGACATTTAAATATTTATATGCATCATCAAATATGTCTCCTCCAGAAACAACTACTACAATATCTGTAATAGGTAATTTTTTAATATTTAGTAAATAATGAATTTTGGCTAAATAAATACTTGTTGAATAAGATTGCACACCAGCATTTAGAATTTCAATATTATCATTTTTTTCTTTCAATTTACTCTCAATTAAACCTACAAAGGTATCTTCATATTTAATTCCCACACCCTCCGTAAATGAATCCCCTATAAACAATAAATTTTTATTCTTAAAATTAATTTTCCTATTATTTTTATCTTTAAATCCTAGATTGTTTGTAAATATTTGATATTTTTCATAACCCCAATGATCATAAAAAGACGCAATAGGTCTTAGATCATGATGATAGTAAAAAGATTTTATTCTGTGAGCTCTGTTATTATATAATTTAGATTTTAAATCTATTGGTAAAAAGTAAAAAAAAATTATATCTAAAGATAAGTAAATACTTAAGACTATTACAAACTTTTTTAAAAATAATAAAAAATTCATTCATATAAATATTAACAACAAAGATATAAATTTATATGTAAAAAAATATTTTACTCAGATAATGATTTTTGAGGTTTCATATCATTTTTACTGATACCAGCAACTTGCACTGGTTTCTTCATTGCATCTCTTCTGAATGGTTCACCAAGTTCCTGATTTAAAATAACCTCAATAAATGTTGTAATTCCTTTTTTCTGATCTTCACATGATTGTTTGATTGCTTTGGTTGTTTCTTCCATAGTTTTGACTGCTACGCCTTTTAAGCCACATGCGTTCGCAACTTTAGCATAACTTAATTCAGGATCTAATTCCGTCCCAATAAAATTATCATCAAACCACAATATAGAGTTTCTTTTCTCTGCTCCCCATTGGTAATTTCTAAATATTACCATTGTAATTGCAGGCCATTCTTCTCTAGCACAAGAGCTCATTTCATTCATACTTATTCCAAATGCACCATCACCTGCAAAACCAATTACAGGAGTATCTGGACATCCTATTTTTGCTCCTAGTATAGATGGAAAACCATAACCACATGGACCAAACAAACCTGGTGCTAAATATTTTCTAGGTTTTTCAAAAGTTGGATATGCATTACCAATTGCACAATTATTTCCAATATCACTTGAAATAATTACATCATCAGGCATTCCTGCTTGTATTGCTCTCCAAGCTTGTCTCGGTGACATTCTATCAGAGTCTCTTTCTCTAGCTTCTTTATTCCAAACAGTTCCTGGATCATCATCTTCATGGTCTAAACTTGTTAGAGTTTGTAGCCACGCAGATTTTGTTTGATGAATTAGATTTTTTCTCTCATCCCTACCATTGTCTCCCGCTGATGGGGAAAGCTTCTCTAAGATTTGCTGTGAAACCATCTTAGCATCGCCACAAATTCCAACTGTTACTTTTTTTGTAAGTCCAATTCTATCTGGATTCATATCTACTTGTATAATTGTTGCATCTTTTGGCCAATAATCAATTCCATATCCAGGTAAAGTTGAAAAAGGATTTAATCTTGTTCCTAATGCTAAAACTACATCTGCTTTTGAAATTAATTCCATGCCAGCTTTAGATCCATTGTATCCCAGTGGTCCTACTGCTAAAGGATGACTTCCTGGAAAACTGTCGTTATGTTGATAGCCATTACACACAGGAGCATCTAACTTTTCAGCTAACTGTTTGCATTCATCAATTGCATTACCTATAACTACACCTGCCCCAGACAATATTACTGGGAATTTTGCATCAGATAAAAGTTTAGCAGCTCTTTCAATAGCTTCTTTTCCTCCACCTTGTCTTTCAAATCTTACAATCGGTGGTAACTCAATATCTATTACTTGTGTCCAATAATCTCTTGGTACATTTATTTGAGCTGGTGCTGAACCTCTAAATGCTTTTTCTATTACTCTATTTAATACTTCTGCCATCCTAGATGGATCTCTCACCTCTTCCTGGTAGCAAACCATATCTTTAAATAAATTCATCTGCTCAACCTCTTGAAAACCACCTTGACCCATTGTTTTATTTGCTGCTTGAGGAGTAACTAACAATAATGGTGTATGGTTCCAATAAGCTGTTTTAATTGGTGTAACTAATCCTGTTATCCCTGGCCCATTTTGAGCAATAACCATTGACATTTTTCCAGTTGCTCTTGTGTAGCCATCTGCAATTAAGCCACCATTTGTCTCATGAGCAACATCCCAAAAAGTAATTCCTGCTTTAGGAAATAAATCGGAAATTGCCATAAAAGCTGAACCTATTATTCCAAACGAGTGTTCAATTCCATGCATTTGAAGAACTTTTATAAATGCTTCTTCAGTTGTCATTTTAGTCATAGTTCAGCCTTTCTATTTCTTTTTTTAATTGTCAAAGTGCCCGATTAATATATAAGATTTAGCGAATTTCAAATAAAGAAATCGTCACAATGTCAAATACTGATATAATAATACACGATGAAAAAGACAACGTTGGCGTAGTTGTTATAGAGAAAATAACCCCAGATCAAGATTGTAATTGCTGGGTTATGGAAAATGATAAATCCGTTTCAATACAATCAAAAGACGAAATACCTTTAGGTCATAAAATTGCGATGACTGATCTAAATGAAGGTGACACTATCTTGAAATATGGACATGATATTGGGAAAGTAGTTAAAAATATTAAAAAAGGTGAACATGTTCATGTTCATAATGTAAAAACAAAAAAGTGGTAACAAATGGAAATTCCAAAGAGTTTTTTAGGATACAAAAGAGAAAATGGACGTGCTGGAACACGAAATCACGTAATTATTCTTCCTGTAGATGATATTTCAAACGCATGTGCTGAAGCTGTAGCAAACAATATAAAAGGTACAATTGCACTGCCTCATTCATATGGGAGACTTCAGTTTGGTGCAGACTTAGAACTTCATTTTAGAACAATGATTGGTACAGGAAAAAATCCAAACGTTGCAGCTGTTATAGTTGTAGGGATTGAACCCAAATGGACAAAAAGAATTGTAGACGCAATTGCAAGCACTGGAAAACCGGTTGAAGGTTTTAGTATCGAAGGTGTTGGTGATATAGACACAATTGCAAAAGTTTCGAAAAAGGCACAAGAATTTTCAATGTGGGCATCAGAAAAACAAAGAGAAGAATGTCCAATGAGTGATTTATGGATTTCTGTAAAATGTGGAGAATCCGATACAACATCAGGATTAGCATCTAATCCAACCGTAGGTAATCTTATGGATAAATTAGAACCATTTGGTGTACATTTATGTTTTGGTGAAACTTCTGAGCTTACAGGTGCTGAAACTGTTTGTGAAAAAAGAGGTAAGACACCTGAGGCACAAGCAAAGTTTAAAAAAACATGGAATGATTATAATGATTTCATTCTTAAAGAAGCAACAGATGATTTATCAGAAAGTCAACCAACCGCAGGAAATATTGCTGGTGGATTAACTACAATCGAAGAAAAAGCATTTGGTAATTTTCAGAAAATTGGAGGATGCCAATTTATTGATGTTTTAGAGCCTGCCGAGGAACCGACAAAAGGTGCGGGATTGTACTTCATGGATACTTCTTCAGCTGCCGCAGAATGTGTTACTTTACAAGCTGCGGGTGGTTTTAATATTCACTTATTCCCTACTGGACAAGGGAATATTATAGGAAATCCTATTGAACCTGTAATTAAGTTAACGGCAAATCCTCTTACTGCAAAAACAATGAGTGAACACATTGATGTGGATGTTTCAAAAATCTTATCAAGAGAAATGAACTTAAGTCAAGCTGGAGATGAGTTAATTAAATCAACTTTAAGAGTTGCAAATGGAAGATTAACTTGTGCTGAAGCTCTAGGTCATAAAGAGTTCGTTATGACTAAATTATATAGAAGCGCTTAATTATTTTTTTAATTTAGCCAGTCTTTTATCGTCCCAATTAGAGTAAATTCTTCTAATAATTGCTGCACCGACTCCAAGCACTAAAGCAAGAAGAACTGAAGTAAGACCATAAAATATTGGTAAATCTTTTGAAAAATTCAATATGAATTCACTTAGTGGCCCTAAACTATCAGTATTATTTACAAAAGTGTTAACTGTTTTTTCATCTTTAATAAAAGTATCGTAAGCAATTGCTATTCCAACTAATAGTAACAATATTGCTAAAATTGTTTTAAACTCTGAGCTATCAATTTTTTCTCCAATTTTTTGTCCAAACTGCACACCAATTATTGAACCTAAAATTAAAACTGTAACTAAAATTAAATCTATTGTTCCATAGTTCAAAGCATGCAAAATTGTTACGATCGCACTTATAAATATAGTTACAAAAAGTGAAGTTCCAGGAATTAATCTAGTAGGCATTCCAATAACGTAAATCATTGCTGGTACTAAAATAAAAGCACCACCTATTCCCATAATTGCAGCGATGAAACCAACTATAAGACCTATTATTATTGGTGTAAATGCGCTTTCATAAAGTTGTGACTTTTTAAAACGCATTCTCAAAGGCAATCCATGTATCCAATAATGTTTATGTAATTTCTTTCTCTCAGTTATCTTTTTTCTTGCTTTATCAATTTCTGATACACCTTGAATAAGCATAAAAGTTCCTAATATTGCAAGGATGTACATATATGCCAAAGAAATAACTACATTAATTTTCCCAATATCTTTAAAATATGAAAAAGTTATAATTCCAAGTATTGTTCCGACAGCTCCTCCAATGACAATCATAAAGCCCATTTTGTAATCGAGTGTTCCTTTAAGATAATGAGTTGTAGATCCAGAGACTGAGGTTCCTAAAATATTACTGGCTTCATTGGGAACTGCATAAATAGGAGGTACACCTAAAAAAATTAAAAAAGGTGTCATCAAGAATCCTCCACCTACTCCAAACAAGCCAGATAAAATTCCCACAACTAAACTTAGACCAAATATAAAAAGTAAATTTATTTCGACTTGTGCAATTGGAAGAAAATACTCCATTTAAAGTAATTATTCCTCTACGAATATAAAGTCAATAAATATGAATGTTTTTTTAAATAAAATTCTGTGCAGTACTAAGAAGAATTATGCCCCAAGCAAAGAAGATAAAAAGATATAAAAATGATTTAATTATTTTACTTAGTTGATTTTCAAAGAATAAAGGAAGTTTTTTTAAATTATGATTTATTATTTGAAACATACTCGCGGAATATCACAAGTTGTAATAAATGCAAATATTTTTTAAAAATATTTAGAAAATTGTTGCACCGAAGACTTTGATTTCATCTCCCTCTTCTCCGAGAACTAGTCTTCCTAAAAAGTCTCCGGGGATCTTCGTACTAGTCTGTTTATATAAGACTGTTATGTAAAGACCTCTTCTAAGACAGCCGATTGCCTTACATCCCTCAGCTAAACTTGAAATCAACTCATTATTTGCCCATTGTTTTCCAAGTTCGACTTCATTGGCTCCATACATCATTTGAGAGGACAAATCTCGGGTAAAGCCTCCATAATCTTTGATGTTTGAGGACTTAACTAAGTTATCCCACATTGGATCTGCAATTTTAATAATTTCCTCGTCGGATTTATCTAAAAGAGCCATTTCTGATTTGTTTCAATTAAGAAGCTTCTTTTTTCTTTTCGTTCTCATCTACGATATGGTAAACGGGCACCTTTTCCATTGAAAACTTACCAGTTTTAGGATCTCGTCTAGAAACTGTCAGACAGTGCCAATTATCATCATCAAGTTTCATATGGTCGCCTCTATAATAGTAGCCTGGCCATCTAGTTTCTTCTCTGAACATTGTATGTTCTGTTACACACTGTGATGTTAAAGCTCTGTGCTTAAGCTCCCAAGCTCTCATTAACTGATGATAGTCCTCTGCTCCAACATTTTCTAGATCCTCTTCAAGCCATTTAAGTAATTCTAGACCTTTTTTAAGCATATTTGCGTTGGTCATGTAGTTTGTTGCAATTCCTCCAACGTACTCATCCATAATTCTTTGAAGTCTTTGAAGTCCTTGAATTGGAGAGATATAACTAGGAGAAACAGTTCCTCCAGTTATCTCATTTCTTCCAACAGTATAATTTTCAAGTGGTTTATAAACAGCTGTTTTAAAATCCTCACATTGTTTATCACTAACTTTAATGTTATTTGCTTTTTGATCTTCGATATATTTAACTGCTGCTTTTGCAGCTAAACGACCCTCTGTGAATGAACCTGAAGAAAATTTATGTGCACTTCCTCCAACAGTATCTCCAGCTCCAAAAAGTCCTTCGATTGTTAACATTCTGTTGTAACCCCAGAAATATTCGGGTGGCGATAGATCTTCTGGTCCGCTTACCCATGCACCTGAACATGTAGCATGTGAACCCATGACGTAAGGCTCCGATGTAGTAAGTTCTGGATTTGTGTACTTAGGATCAATATTCTGTGATGCCCAAACAACAGCTTGACCAACTGTCATTCCCAAGAAGTTTTCCCAACCAACAGTTTCTAAATGTGGATCTTGAAAAGCCTCTGTAGTGACCATATGAATTGGGCCTCCACCTGCCATAGTTTCTTGAATAAACGCATGATTTCTTAAACATGTAGGGGTTGGGTGATGGTCTATATATTCACCAACCAATTCTTTAGTTTGTTCATACCATTTCTTTTCATAGTTTTCCCCATTAGCATTTTGAGTATAAGTTTTTAAATGTAGGAAATATGCACCAACAGGACCGTATCCATCTTTAAATCTACATAATACAATTCTGTTCTCCATTTGAGTCATTTTAGCTCCTGCTGCAATAGGAAGTGCATATGCTGAACCATTACTCCAAGGAGCATACCAAGTTCTTCCCATTCCTTCTCCTACAGCTCTTGGTTTAAATATGTGAGATGCTCCACCTGCAGCAACTATAACTGTCTTTGCTCTGAAAACATGGAAATCTCCAGTTCTCATATTAAATCCTACAGCTCCACCTACTCTATTTTCTTTTTCCTCATCCATTAAAAGGTGAGTGATCATTATTCTATTGTAAATTTTGTCAGCTGATTTTTTGGCAGCTTCAGCTACTATTGGTTTGTAACTTTCACCATGAATCATGATTTGCCATTTACCTTCTCTTAAGTAACGACCAGTTTTTTCATTTTTCATCATTGGCAGGCCCCACTCATCAAACATGTGGACAGTTGAGTCAACATGACGAGCCATATCATAACCTAAATCTTCTCTTACCATTCCCATTAAATCATTACGTGCATATCTAACGTGATCTTCAGGTTGGTTTTCACCCCATTGCATACCCATGTAACAATTAATTGCGTACAATCCTTGGGCAACTGCGCCACTTCTATCTATATTTGCTTTTTCTACACAAACAATTTTTAAATCTCTGCCCCAGTGCCTTGCTTCAAATGCTGCACCTGTTCCAGCCATTCCGCCTCCAACTACTAGAACGTCACAATCTTCGTAATGTGTTTTATGTTTGGCCATTAATAATAAACTCCCTTTTTGAAAGTTTCTTTTGGAACTGATGGTAGTTCTCCATCAATATTTAAACCTTCTGGCTCGGTATATAATCTTTGAGAGTTTATCTCTCCTTGATTTGGTTTATCTCCTTCAGCGAGTTTTGGAATAAACTTTCCCCAAGGTTTAGTTGTGATTGGAGATACAAAATCTTTTGTAGTTCCATTTCTAAATTTTATCTTCCATGAAATGGTTCCTTTTTCTTCTTCACGTCTAACCCTTACGCTGTGTCCCATTGGTGCAAAATCTGCATAACCTCTTACATCAATTGCATGATTAGGGCATGCTTTCACGCACGAATAGCACTCCCAACAAAAGTTTGGTTCAATATTCTTTGCTCTTCTTATTGTTTCATCGATATGCATTATATCCGATGGACAAATATCTACGCAGTGACCACAGCCATCGCAACGGGTCATGTATACAAAAGTTGACATAATTTAATTTTTCTCCTTTTTAATTTTTATCATATTAATAGTGTTTTGGCTCTTCTCTTTTTATACCTAAGCCAAATTGCTCAGGTGCATCAGCTTCTGGTGGTAGATTATCTCTAGAACCATCAGCTTCTGCTAAATTTTTTTGTAGTGCTGCGCCAGGTTTATAAAACATATGAGCAAATTTTGACCAATATACTCCCCCAAATAAAACAAGATTTGCAACAATAAATAATGCTAAGAACACCATGTCATCATATCTTCCAACAAGATTTAGTGATTGAAGATAAGACCATATCAAACCAAATAAAGATGATGCTATTAATGCTAAAACAAATAAGTCAGCTTTAATTACTCTAAACCAAGGTTGTGCCTCAGAATAAACATCAACTCTTAGAAAGAACCAAAACCAAGATCCTCCTAATACAGTTAGTGCTGCTCCAATATGCCATATCATTGGCCATACTGCAGGGGTTGTAGATCCCGGCGATGTATAAAAGAAGATCATTACAACTGAACCTACCCAAAAAAGTATAGTACCATACATTCCCATTACATGCGCGACTCTTCTTTTACCGGCACCAAGTTCTGACGTAGTAGCAATGTCGCTCGCTATAGTTTTTGAAATTACAGATATTCTCTCTCCTGTTGATAAGGTTTTCGTAGCTGATAATTTTGCTTTTTTTGCATTGTTAAAGAAATACTTCACATTTTTTTTATGGATAATATCCATAACTGTTCCAACTAGAATTAGTAAGCCCATTAAAATAACAAAAGATTGCATCAAAAATGGTGGTACAGTCTCTGCTAGTGTTAAGAATGGATTAGTTGATATCATTGTGAATTTGTTCCTTCCGCCTAAGATTTTTAGTACACTTATTTAAATAGATCAACCGCGATATAATGACATTTCAACAGCTTATAATCGTAATTATTATTTGGTTTTACGCACATAATGTTGTTTAGAGGCAATTACGCTTCTAACACCACCTTGTGGGTTGTCAACGTCTCCAGATCTTCTTGGAATCAGATGAATATGACAATGATTAATTGATTGTCCTGCAGTTTTTCCAGAGTTTGATCCAACATTAAATCCTTCGATTGTACCATCTATAATTTCAAGCTTCTTCTTAAGTTTTTTTAGAAGGGCATCACAGGCAAGAACTTCTTCACTATTTAATTCAAAATAATTTTCTACATGTCTCTTTGGAACAATTAAAGCATGATACTTTGAAACTGGATAAGTATCATAACTAGCGAAAGCCAATTCATTTTCTAGTTCGAAATCATTGTTGGATATATTGCAAAATAAACATGGGTTATTTGGATCTCTCATTTTTTAATTAAAAATATATTTTTCTTTTTTAAATTCTTTTTCAAAAGTTTTGTACATTGAATTAAATATCTTGTTTTTCCTTCTCTTCCAATTGTTATCTACAATATAACTAGTAGAAACAACACCTTTGCCAGAACCAACTAATAAAATTTCATCAAATTGATTTAATTCTTTAAGATAAATATCTTTTTTAATTATATTAAATTTTTTTTCATAAAATTTAAAATTAGTTCCTCTATAATATTTGTTTTTAGGTGAATAAATTTTGTTGTTTTTTACAAATAATAAATTTGAAGTTCCAGTTTCAAATATTTTATCTTTTACGCATAAAGCAATGTCTTCTTTAGATGTATTCATTTTCGATAAGTAACCTAGTATTTTTTTGTATTTTAAATTTTTATATTCAGGTTTCACCCTTTCATAGTGGACTAATTTAATGCCAAATTTATTGTTAAGTTTGACTCTGTCTCTAAGTGATATTGAAATAGTTTTTTTATTTAAAGCAACTCTAAGCAAATGATTGTAAGATTTTGTTTTATCTATATTTTCATTTATTAATTTTAATATTTTACTTTTTACTCCTTTTTCATAGATCTTATAGGCCTTTAATGATTTTATTAAATTGTCAATGTGTGTTTTAAAAAAAAGAATTTTAGGTGGCTTATTATAGATCCACATTGTTGTAAAAACTCCATCTTTATTCCATAGATCATCAAACTCAATTTCTTTAAAGTTTTTTCGCTGATAAGATTTTTTTAATAAGTATTTTACCATTATTTGTCAAAAAAGATTCTGGGTGAAATTGAAATCCATATACATCATCTTCAGTATTTTCGAAACCCATTGCTATATCGGATTTAGTACATCTCATAGTGATATTAAAGTTTTCATTTATAAAAGGTTCTTTTAGCTTAAGTGAGTGATACCTGCCAACTTTAAAAATAGAATTTTTTTTAAAAATAGAATGATTGCTTGTAACTTTTACAGTCGATTGAAAACCATGATAAATATTTTTTTGTTGAATAATTTTTCCATTTTCACTGTGTAAGATCAATTGATAACCAAGACAAATGCCAATAATTTTTTTTGTTCCTTTGTATTTATTATAAATCTTTATAGATGTTGGGTAATCTTTGGGTGATCCTGGTCCAGGAGAAAATACTATTGTTTCAGATTTATCCAATAATTTTTTATTTATATCAAAGTAATTTGAGCAGTATACTTCGTCAAATTCAGAAAATTGATGAACTACATTCCAAGTAAATGAATCTTGATGATCAATAATATAAATCATTTAAATAATTCCAAAAGTGATTTTGCTTTGATAAAGTTTTCATTGAATTCTTTCTTTGAATTACTATCCAACACAACTCCAGAGGCTGCAGATATTTCTGATCTATTTTTAAAATTTAAAATTGATCTAATAATTATATTAAACCTCATATCTTCATTAAATTTTATATACCCAAAACTGCCGGTAAAAATATTTCTATCTTCCTTTTCTTGCGAATTAAGTAATTCCAATGTTCTTATTTTAGGACAACCAATGACAGATCCACCTGGCATCATTGACTTAATTATTTCTTTAACAGATGTTTTTTGATTTAATTTTCCAATAATACTAGTTACATAGTGATATAGGTGCTTATATTCTTCTACATATTTTTGCTTTTTAATTTTTACTGTACCTGGTTTACATATTCTAGATAGATCATTTCTCTCAAGATCTACAATCATATTATGTTCTTTAGTTTCTTTGATGTTATTTCTAAAGAATTTGAGAGCTTTAGATTTTGTTGTATATTTATTTTTTTTTAAGGTACCAGCAATAGGTTTGGTATTTATAAAATTACCAACTCGATTGATTAAAGTTTCAGGAGAACAGCTAACTATTGAATAATCTTTATCTCTAATCATAAATGATTCAGGCGAAGAGTTAATCTTCATTAGTTTCCAAAAGAAATTTACTGAATTAATTGTAGATTTATTTTTATACTTTGTGCATATTTTAATTTGGTACGTTTCACCCTCTCTAATTTTTCTTGAAAATGTATCAAATATTTTTTGATATTTGTTAAAATCTAAATTCAGCTTAAACGGACTTAGAATTTTGGTTTTTTGAAAGACTTCATTGAATTGGGCTCTTTTTATATTTGAATGAATAGTAATTTTTTTTCTAATTTTAATTAAAGTTTCAGGTTTATAAAAAATACCCTTGTGAAATTTTAAATTTTTTTGGTTTTTTATAGATAAATTTAAAAGACTACATAAAATCTCATAACTAAAAAATCCCACATATAAGTCAGTTTCTTTTCTATATTTTTTCGAAGAAAAGCTATGTAAAAATTTTGCAATATTATTTTTGTTAAGCGTTATCTTCTTTGAAAAATCAGTATAAATATTATAACCCCCGTCAACTTTATAAATAATAAGGGGCTTATTTGACTGATAAAGTTTTTCTAAATATTTATTAAACTTAAGTTTATGCTGCCTGAACTCGTTCAATTGTTTTCTCTTTTATAGGTAAGTGTATCACACCAGCAAAAATAGAAAGTGCGATAGATGCGTACCAAGCATAATCAAAGTTACCATGCATTTCATAAAAAACCCCACCTAGATATGCTCCAAGAAAGGATCCTACCTGATGACTGACAAATACAATACCATATAAAAGACCTAGATGTTTTGTTCCAAATATGTGCCCCACTATTCCATTAGTTGGGGGTACAGTTGAAAGCCACAGAAGCCCAAATGTTACACCAAATATTATACAATTAAATACGCTTGGAGGTAAAAATATAAAATAAATTAATGATACACCTCTTAAAAAATAAATTGCACTTAAAACTTTCTTTTTGCTAAATCTAGTTGCTAAATAACCTGCACCAATTGTACCAATCATATTAAAAACACCAACTAGAGCCAATATCATTGCTGCTGTCCAATCGGGTAGCCCTCTATCCATCATATAAGTTGGGATATGCGTAGCCACTAAAGCAATATGCCAACCGCAAACAAAAAAACCAAGAGTTAAAAATATGAAACTTTTATTTCCAAAAGCCTCTCTTAAAGCTTCTGATGCTGTTTGATTGTTATCTAAATTACTACTTCCAACTGGAATTTTTGGTGTATTTACAAATAGAGCAACAATTAATCCAACTCCTAATAGAAAACAAAAATATAAAATTGTAATTTCCCACCCCATTTCAATTAATGAGTATCTAACCAATAAAGGTGAAACAAAAAAACCAAATGATCCTGCACATGTAACAATACCTGTTGCTATTGTTCTATTAGAAGCGGGAAAATGTTTAGCAACAACTGATACTGGGATACTTATAGCAGTACCACCTAATCCTATACCAATCAATATTCCAATCGTTAGAGTAAAGTAGTGTCCAGTATTAAGTCCTGAGTAGAAAAGTAATAGTCCTGATAAAAAAAATAAAAAACCCACAAATATAGCTGTTGCACCTCCATATTTATCAGTTATGAAACCAAAAACTGGACTGAAGATTCCCCACATTAAAAGTTGCAAACCTATTACAAAACCAAAATGTGAGATAGAAATATTCAGATCTGTATTAAAATCAAAAAAAAATAAGCCAAATGTTTGCCTAATACCCATTGCAAAAATAACTGTTAATGAAGCTGCAATAAGGGTAACCAGTGCCTTTTTACTAGTGAAAAATTTTTCTTTGCTCATTTAACGAGCATAAGGCTTTTTCTAATATCTGCAATTAAATCTTTTGGGTCTTCTAGTCCTACATGTAATCTTACCAAGTGTTCATTTTTATCTAAATTTAGGAATTTTCTATCGCCCATCTCAATATCACTTTGCAGCAATGCTAAACTTTCAAACCCACCCCAACTATAACCATGACCAAATAATTTTAACGAATTTACAAATTTCAAAACAGATTTTCTGCTTTTAGATCTTATAATTAATCCCATAAGACCTGATGAGCCAGAGTAGTATTTTTTCCACATTCTAAAATTGAAAGAGTTTTTTTTATAAGGATACAAAAGTTTTACTTTTTTGCTTTTGGAAAGAAATTTACAGACTTCTTTAGCATTAGACTCATGTTTATCTAATCTAATATCCAAAGTTCTTAAGCCTCTTGTTATTAAATAAGCATCATCAGGACCTAATCTTAAACCCAAAACATCGTCTGCCTTTTTAACGTGTTTATATACTTTTTTGTTAACAGCTAAACTTCCACCCATCACATCGGAATGTCCTGAATAATATTTTGTTGCTGATACTATTGACATATCAAAACCCAATTTAATGGGTTTAAAAAAATATGGTGTTGCCCAGGTATTATCTATTGCAGTAAATATTTTATTTTTTTTTGCAATAGAAATAACTTTTTTTAGATCTTGGAATTCAAAAGTATTACTTCCAGGGCACTCAACGTAAATTAGTTTAGTTTTACTTGTTATGCTTTTTTCTAGAGACTTTAAATCATGAGGGTTATAAAATTTTGTTTTAATTCCAAATTCTTTAAGATAATTTTCACTTAAATTTCTAGTTGGATTGTAAAGTGGATCTGAAACTATTATCTCATCTCCTGGTCTTGTTACACTAAATATTGATAGAAATACCGATCCAAATCCAGTTGGAGTTAAAAATACATTATATGATTCCTCCAGTTTGGTAAGAATTTTTTGTAATATGAAAGTAGTTGATGTACCTTTTCTACCGTAATCATAATGTCCACCTAATGGTTTTTTTAATGCCATTCTTTGCATTTTTCTTAAATCTTGCATTGATTTAAAAATAATTGTGGATGCCCTTACAACTGGTGGATTGACAGAATGGTTGTGAAAATCTTTAGCTGTATGCTTTAAAAAAGTTTTAAAGGAATAATCCATAAAAAATTTGATATGTACTTAGGACAATGCTATATCCACCAAATAAGTCAATAAAATAGTAAAACTAAGGAGATTATGGGATATCCAAAAAAACATAGAGGCCGTAGAAAAATGGGCTCTAAAAAGAGAAGAGCAAGAAAAAAAAATAAAAAGAAATAGAAAATTTAATCTTTAATCCAACCACCACCTAGAACTTTGTGACCGAATTGGTCTTTTTTGTAAAATACACAAGCTTGGCCAGGAGATATTCCGTATTCTGGTTTTAGAAGATTTACTTTAACATTTTCATTATCTTTTATATCTACTTTTGCATCTAAAAGTTTGCCAGTAGATCTTACTTTGACCAATATATTTTTATCTAATTCATTTATATTTGTTAGTAAATTTACGTTTTTTAAATTTATTTTACTTCTTGCCAGCTTTTCTTTTGGACCAATGTAAATTTCATTTTTCTCAGCATCAATTTTAATTACATAAAATGGCTCCTCGTTTGAAACTTTAATTCCTTTTCTTTGACCAATAGTAAAATTGACTATGCCATCATGTACTCCAACAACTTTTCCATCTAAATTTTTAATATTTCCTTTTCTGTATGATTCTGGTTTGAATTTTTTTATTACAGAAGCATAATCTCCGTTGGGTACAAAGCATATATCTTGACTATCTGGTTTATCAGCAACATTTAAATTCAGATTTTTTGCAATTTCTCTTGTTTTATCTTTAAGAAGTCCACCTAGTGGAAATCTTATATAATTTAATTGCTCTCTTGTGGTATTAAATAAAAAATAACTTTGATCTCTATTTTCGTCAATTGCTCTGTACATATTCGTTGAGTTATCTTTAGTTAAACTTTTTACATAATGACCAGTAATTAGCGCATCTGCATTTAAATCTTTAGAAAATTCAAATAAATCTTTGAACTTAACTGTCTGATTACATTGTACACATGGTATTGGTGTTTCACCCTTTAAATAACTATCTACAAAGTTATCTATAACACCTTGTTTAAACTTATCTTGGTAATATAAAATCTTATGTTCAATATCTAACTTGTGTGCAACTCTTTTTGCATCCATAATATCTTGACCTGAGCAGCACTGTTTTGAAGCAGCAACTTCTTTGCCATCATTGTAAAGTTTTAAAGTAATTCCAATTACGTTATAACCTTCTTGTTTCATCATCCCAGCAACAGTTGAGGAGTCTACACCACCAGACATTGCTACCACTACTGTAGTTTCTGACGGTTTTTTATTAAATCCTAAAGAGTTAGTTTCTAAATTCATTTGATGGTATTTATACTTATTTCCATTATAAGTTAAATTAAATGATTTTAGATTTTGAACCAGGTGACAAAGTTATTAATCCAGCTAATAAAAGTTGGGGTATTGGTCAAGTTCAGTCTATTATTAATCACAAAGTAACTGTTAATTTCCAAAATGTTGGAAAAAAAGTAATAAATGCAAATAATATTGAACTCGAAAGAATTGATAATAATGGATGAAAGTAAAATTAAGAGTGTTGTCGAAGATTTAATTAATACTTTTCTAATCGCTGGTGAATTGTCTATTAAACTAAGAGAGAAAGGTTTAAATAAAGAGATTAAATCTGACAATACCCCTGTAAGCAATGGTGATCTTGAGGTAAATAAAATTATCACAAAAAAATTGCTAGAGTTGACGCCAGATATACCCATTGTTTCTGAGGAAACTTCACACAATAAATCTAAAAATAATTTAAAAAACTTCTGGCTAGTTGATCCAATTGACGGAACATACGACTATATAAATGATGGTGAGGAATTTACTATTAATGCTGGATTAATATTAAATGGAAAAGCTGTTGCCGGTTTAATTAATGTACCTGCAAAAAAAAGGATGTTTTATAGTTTTGGAAAAGGTCAATCATATGAAATTACTTCTAACAAAACTATAAAATTAGACTGTAAGAAAATTACTCCTAAAGGTTCAATAAAAGTAGTTTCGTATTCAAACAAACTAAAACCTGAAATTGAAAAAATTCATAAAGATTTAGGAGTTACACAACACGTTAGAATGAAAAGCTCTCTTAAATTTTGTGTAATAGCTACAGGAGAATTTGATGGATATGTTGCTGAGCCAAGAGCTTGCGAATGGGATATAGCTGCAGGGCATGCTATACTTGAAAATGCAGGTGGAATAATAACAGATTTTAATGGCAATGAAATTACGTATGGTAAAAAAGATTTTAAAAATCCAAGTATAATTTTAAAGAGAAGTAAAAATTTATAATGAGCGAACAATTAAGAATAATTTTAATTATAATTGTATCTGTATCAATATTTGGTTTAATTGTATTTGTGATGGTTAAAAACTATATAAGAAATAAAATTCAATACTATTTAGAAGAAAAAAATAAAAAAACTAAAGAAGATTAATTATTTTTAAATATTCATCTTTTTCAAGATCCATAACTCTTCTTGAAACTTCAAAATCGAAACCTGAACGAGCTAATACT
This sequence comes from uncultured Pelagibacteraceae bacterium, assembly GCA_902603475.1. Lineage (GTDB taxonomy): Bacteria > Pseudomonadota > Alphaproteobacteria > Pelagibacterales > Pelagibacteraceae > Pelagibacter. The sequence continues at coordinate 9,525 of CACKUZ010000007.1, read as the reverse complement.
CCTATATCTTTTTTGTAAAACAAAGGTCGATTATCCTCTTGTCTTGATGGTCCAATTCTTTTCTTTTTACAGATTTTTATGGCTGAAAAAAAATCCTGATCTTCATTCTTATCTTTTATTTGTTCAATTGTATTTTTAATATATTTTTCTCCTACACCTTTATTCATTAAGTAATTTCTTATTTTGTTTATAGATGATCCTCTTTGTATTAAACTTTTTGCTTTAGACTCTGAATAAAACTTATCGTTTATAAACTTTGATTTCTCTAAATCCTCAAGAACAATATCTATAAGATTAGAAACATCATTTTTTTTTATATTAGGAGTCCTTGATGTTAAATATTTTTTTAATAAATAAGTTCTTAATTGTTGTTTAGATGGTGCAAATTTTTCTACATAATTAAGTGCAAAATTCGTCATCTCATCAACGGTTACTTCTAAAGTCTTTTTTTTATTTTTTATGGGAATCATTGTTTTATTTAATATAATATAAAAATAATATGATTGAACAAATAGCAGCTTTTTTTACCATTGAGATGATTTATTTGTGGTTAAATATAGGTGTAATACCCTTCTGGTTAATTCTGATTATTTTTCCACAGTCAAAGATTTGTGGATTATTGGTTACTTCTGTGTTCCCATTTTTTATTTTAACGGCTGTCTATGTTTATCTAGGTTATTATTTCTACATTTCTGGATATGATTTTGATTATAATTTTACGCTGTACCTTGGTCTGTATGACTTGAGAAATCTTTTTGAAGCTGAAGCTTTTTTGATAATGTTTTGGACACACTTTTTAGCAATAAACTTATTTTGTGGAGCGTGGATAATGAAAGATAGTCAAAAGTTATTTATGTCTAGATATATAGTCTTCATTCCAATAATTATAACTTATTTTATTGGTCCTTTAGGTTTAGTTATTTATTGGATAATAAGAATGTTCTACGCTAAAAGAATAAGTTTGTTAGATTAAAAGCTAAATTACTTTACTACTTTAAAACCTGAATTTTGCATTGATCCAAAACCACCATCTACATGGCAAATATTTTTAAAACCCATACTTTGTAATGTTTTTGTTGCCAATGCCGATCTTAGACCGCCAGCACAAAAAAGAACCATTTCCTTATTCATATCAATTTTACCATCTTTAAAATATTGACTATCTGGATCCATCCAAAATTCCAGCATTCCTCTTGGTATGTGAGAAGACTTTTCTATTCTTCCTAATCTTTCTAATTCTCTTACATCTCTGATATCGATAAGGTTGCATGTATCATTATTTAATTTTTCTAGAGCTTCCTCTGGTGATATAGTTTTAATTTCCTTTAAAGCTTCTGCGACTAAAGTTGATGCTGATTTTATTGTCATAAATGTTTATTACACTAAATTAAAAATATTACTATATAAATTAAACAAAGGTTATTTAATGAAAGCTCCAAATTTTAAATTATCATCTACATCAGGTAAAACTGTTGAATTAAGTAAAGTAAAATCAAAATTTATCATCATCTATTTCTATCCGAAAGATAATACAACTGGATGTACAATTGAGACAAATGATTTTAATAAACTTTTAAGTAAATTTGAGAAACTTGGATGCACTATTTTTGGAATATCCAAAGATAGTTTAGAAAGTCACAAAAAATGGAGTAAAAAACTTAATTTAAAATTTGAACTATTGGCAGACGAAGATAAAACTTCTTTAAAAGCTTACAAAGCTTGGACAAAAAAGAAATTTATGGGTCGAGAATTTATGGGTACAATAAGAAGTACTTTTATTATTGAGAAAAATAAAATCATTAAGGAATGGAGAAACGTTAAAGCAGCGGGCCATGCAGCAGAGGTTTTAGACTTCATAAAAAATTACTAAAAAAAAGGCCCCAGTTAAGGGGCCTTTTGTCAACTATAGAGAGAGAGATAGTTATTCTTTAGTCTCTTATTGCGTATGCGATTACTCCAGACTCTGTAACATCTGTACCAAGTCTTTCTGCTTCTTTGCTCAATCTAATACCCATTGTACCCTTCATAATTCCCCATACTATTAGAGATACTACAAATACAAATGCATTGATTGAAATTACTCCTAGAAGCTGCGCTCCGAATGATGCATCACCGTTAGTTAGTGGAACTGCTAAAGTTCCCCAAATTCCAGCGAACAAGTGAGCAGGTACTGCTCCTACTACATCATCGATTTTTAGTGAGAATAATAATTTAGTTCCGAAGACAACTATTATTCCACCGATCGCACCTATAAGAATTGCTGCTAGCGGTGAAGGCATTAATGGTTCAGCTGTAATTGCAACAAGACCACCAATTGCTCCGTTAAGCATTTGAATGACATCAGTTTTACCTGACATTAATCTTGTTATCGCACCAGCTGCTAATACACCACCACAGGCTGCTAAGTTTGTATTAATGAAAATATTTGATACTGCTACTGCATCATCAAATGTTCCCATCGCTAATTGTGATCCACCATTAAATCCGAACCAACCTAGCCATAATATAAATACACCAACTGTTACCAATGGTACAGAAGACGCTGCAAATGGCTTCATAGGTTTAGCTGCTCCAGATTTATCAAATCTACCAGTTCTAGCTCCTAAAAGAATTGCTCCAGCTAATGCTGCTGCACCTCCAGTTGAGTGAACAAGTGTTGAACCAGCAAAGTCGGAGAAACCAGCGGCTGCTAACCAGCCACCTCCCCACTGCCAACCCATGACGATTGGGTAGATAATTCCTGATAGAATAGCCGCAAATAAAAAGAACGGCCATAATTTAATTCTTTCAGCTAATGTTCCAGATACAATTGAAACTGTCGTTGCACAGAAAACCATTTGGAAATACCAATCAGATCCGTCAGCATATCCAGTATCCACTGAACTTGCATCAGACCATGGTGTAAAGCTTCCAATGTATCCACCTTCTGGAATTCCGTATGCTAAATTATATCCAACCATCCAGAACATAATTCCAGCTATTGAAAATAATCCGATATTTTTGGCACATATTACTGATACACTTTTTGATGTTACCATCCCTGATTCGAGCATGGCAAAACCTGCTGCCATAAACATTACTAAGAAACCACAAACCAAGAAAAGAAATGTATTGAATATGAAACCAACTTCAGCTGAAACTGTAGTTTCAGCATAACCTGCACTAGTCATATTTAGTAAAAAAAATAAACTTACTAATGGACCAGCCAGTTTTTTTAAAAGTTTAACCATTTCACCTCCGTTTAATTAAAGAGGTTGTTATAAATTTAATAAAACTAAAAACTATTGATTGTTATTTAAAAGAGATATGCAGTATTTGCATGTAGCACACCGTATGCTTGTAAAAAAACAGCCTTTATTAAAAATTAAAAATTAATAAAGGCTGTTTTAAAAAGTTTATTTATTGAAAACTTCTTTAAGCGCTTTTGCAGGTAAAAACTTTACCTTTTGAGAAGCAGCGATTTGGATTTGTTCTCCAGTTCTTGGATTTCTACCAATTCGGGCTTTTCTTTTAGCCACTTTATATGTTCCAAAACCAGCAATTTTAACATTATCGTCGCCTTTTAAAGCGTCCAAAATAGTGTTGGTAATCGTATCAAATGTACGTTCAGCATCAGCTTTACTTTGATTTAATGACCCTGCTAATTTTGCTATAAGTTGTTTTTTGTTCATTTTAGCTCCGGTTTTAAAGGTTATATTTATATACTTAACAAAATCGTTGATAATTCAAGCTTTTTTTTTGTGTCTCTAATTAAATTTACCACAACATATAGTTATAAATAAGTATTGATTTATATAGCTTTTTTAACGTTATAAAATCCCTTTAAAATAAGCCTAAATCTTTAAGGTCATTGAATGTTGCAAAAAACATCAAAGTTAACAATAAAAACATTCCGATTCGAAAAAAACCTTCTTGAGTTTTTTGACTTAGTGGCTTTCCTAAAACCTTTTCAAATGCATAAAACATCAAATGGCCCCCATCTAAAAGTGGGATTGGAAAGAGGTTAATTAAGCCTAAACTTATCGATATATAGGCCATCATACTAATAAATGGCAATATTCCAAATTCAGCCACTTGTCCCGAAATTTTTGCTATTCTAATTGGTCCACCTAACTGGGAACTATCTCCCGATCCAGTAAGCATTGAACCCATATATTTAAGAGATGAAGTAGTTACAAAATATACTTCTTTAACAGACTCTATTAATGCATTTGCTGGCCCTAATCGTTTATGATTTATTTCATTATTATATGGACTTAGTTTAATACCAACTATTCTTTTATTAATTTTATTTCCTAAATTATCAACGCCTGCAACAATTTTTGGTTTAACCTTTAATAATATCTCTTGATCATATCTAGAAATTTTGAAATCAACTATCTCAGATGTTGACATTAATATCAGTTTAGAAACATCAAGAATACTCTCAACTTTATTGTTATCTATTTCAAGTATCACATCATTTTTTTGCATTCCAGCTACTTCTGCTGGACTATCTTTTTGGACTTCGTTAATAACTGCAGGTGTAAAGTCTTTTCCAGCAAACATATATATGAATAAAAAAATGAATATTGCTAAAACGAAATTTGCTATTGGCCCACCCGCTACAATTAAAGACCTTTGATACAAAGGTTTTGTTACAAAGAGTTTTTCTTGGTCCTCTTTGTTATATTTTTTTAACAATTCTTCTTGATCAGCTTGAGAAAATACATTTCTGTCACCAAAAAATTTGACATAGCCTCCAAGAGGTATCCAACAAATTTTCCATCTAGTTCCCGATTTATCATTCCAACCAATCAACTCTTTTCCAAAACCTATTGAAAAGTCTGTAACACCAACTCCATATCTTTTTGCAAAATAATAATGGCCATATTCATGTATGAAAACAACTACTAAAATTAGCACTATAAATGGTATTATAAAAGAGAGCATATGAGCTATTTATATTAACTATATTGGCTTCTTACAAGTTTCAAAGTGTCCAGTTTATGTCAATTATAAGCATTCTAAAGACTTAAATAAATGACTTATTGTAATTGGCATTAGAACATATATGCATTTTCCGTATATCTTTTAAAGAATCAAGCATGAAAAACTTTAATGAATTAGACATAGAAAATAAATTAAAGAATTCAATTAAGTATTCAAATTTTATCACACCCACACCAATTCAATCTCAAGCAATACCCATTGCGCTTGAGGGAAAAGATGTTCTTGGAACCGCACAAACCGGTACGGGCAAAACTTTAGCTTTTACAATTCCACTTATAAATAAATTGATCATTAACAAAAATGCAATGGCTTTAATCATATGCCCAACGAGAGAATTAGCTAGTCAGGTAATGGGTACGATATCTAAACTCACTTTAGGAGATATAAGAATTGGTAATGCTCTTTTAATTGGTGGAGAAAGTATGCAAAAACAACTAAGACAGTTGAACAAAAGAGCTAGAATTATTGTTGGTACACCTGGCAGAATTAACGATCACTTAATAAGAAAAAGCTTAAATTTAACAAGAGTTAATTACTTAGTTTTAGATGAAACTGATAGAATGCTTGATATGGGGTTTACACCTCAAATTGAAATAATTTTAAAATTTATCCCAAAGGAACATCAGACATTATTATTTTCAGCCACTTTGCCGAATAATATTTTAAAAATTTCTGAAAAATATTTAAGAAAACCAGAAAGAATTTCAGTTGGATCAATTTCAACTCCGATAGAGAAAATTAAACAAGAAACCTTTCAAATAACTCCAGATAAAAAATACCATGAATTAATCAATCAATTAGTTGAGAGACAAGGTTCAATATTAGTTTTTGTCAAAACAAAACATGGTGCAGATAAAATTGTAAAAAGATTAAAATATGATGCTCATTCAGCAGAAGCAATTCATGGAAATCTAAGACAAAGTAAAAGAGACAGAGTTATTCGAGGTTTTAGATCTGGCAAAAGTAGAATTCTAGTTGCAACTGACGTTGCTGCAAGAGGATTAGATATTCCATTAATCCAACATGTAATAAATTATGATCTACCACAAGTACCTGAGGATTATATTCATAGAGTTGGTAGAACAGGTAGAGCTGGTAAAGAAGGATCGGCACTTACCTTCTTAACAAATAATGATCGTACTATGTGGAGAGAAATTCAGAAATTAATAAATCCAAATTTTAAATTAGAAGAAAGTTTTAATAGGAAATCTAACAAAAAAAATAAAAAATTTAAAAAAAGAGGTAAATCTTTCAAAGATAGTGGAAATAGAAACGATAGGCGAGATAACAAAAGAAAATTTAAGTTTAAAAGTAATAAATTTAAAAAGTCTAATTCAAATAAGCCAAACAACAGTGATAGTGATTTTGATAAAAAAAAGAATTTTAAATTTAAAAATAAAAAATTTAAAAAATTTCACACTGATAACTTTAAAGAACAAGGTAATAATTCTGATAGTAGAAAAAAATTTAAATTTAAGAAAAAATTTAAGAATAGAAAAAGACCAAAAAACTTCTCTTTTAAAAAATTTAAAAAAAATTAAATTACTTCAACTTCCACGTAACCACAGGTAAAAGTGTTGCAACAATAAATGAGCAAAACAACAAAGATTGTGAGATAAATATTGGAAAAAAATCAGCAGGTAATATTATTCCCACAAGTATTGATTTTGAGAAATCAGGACTAGGGAATAATAGAATTCCACCAATTAAACCAACTATAATTGAAACATATGCATTTTTTTCATTAAATGATTTTGAATAAAAACCATAAAATACACTTAATACTGCCGCACAACAAAATAAATCAGCTAATAAAAATAGATATAAAATACTTAATCCTTTTGATGCAACAAAAAATGAAATCAAGGATAAAATTATTATAATTTGTTTAGATAATTTTAAATAATTACCTTTAAATTTTATAACTTTATTTCCATCAACAATAATCAAACTAGAGATAGCATTTACCAGTGTATCTATACTGCTCACTGTCAGTGAAATTGCTAAAATAGTTATTATTATTGATAAAAAGATGGCTTGGTCTTTTAACAATAAAGAAAAGAATGCAAGGTCAGGAACTACGCTTGGATTTTGGGAGGTTGCAACTAAACCTGAAAAGCCCATCATGAATACTATTGGTATAATGATTATAAAAGAAACTATTAAGCTATTTTTTAAAACTTTATTATTTTTAGCAGCATAAACTCTTTGCCAGTTACCTTGATGAAAAAGATTAGTTGCGGCAACAGCTATAAAAAAAGTTAGGCCTGCAGTGAAGTTAGGTAAATAACCTGAGCTTAACAAATGAGGCTTGTTCTGTTTTACAAACTCAAAACTAAAGTCATTAGAATTAAAAGAAATTAAATAAGAAAATGCAATTAACAAAAGTAAACTAAAAACTATAAATTGAATATTATCTGTAAATATTGAAGCTCTAAGACCACCATACAAAGTGTAGACAAGTGAGCTGACAATTACAATAAATGCCGTGATCCATAGATCAGTTCCTGAAATGTAATTTATTAAAATTGAAACGGCGGTAACTTCTGCTATTAAAAAAATAGTCATATAGAAAATAGATAAAAACAAAATTAACTTAAATAATTGTGAGCCAAATCTAGATCTAATTACCTCAATTAATGATTTTCCTGTTGGATATTTATCTCTAAATTTTTTTCCTAAATAAATTAATGCAAAAAGAGGAAACGCTGTCCCTAAAGAATATCCAATAACAGCCCCTACTCCTCCCCAGGTTGCTGCTGATGCCGGACCGAATAAAATCCATGCACCTAGAGCAGATGCGACTAAACTAGTTGTTAGTGAAAAAGTCCCTACAGATCTACTTGCAACTAAATAATTGTTTAAACCTTGGTATTTTTTTGAATATACAAGGCCAACTATTACAAAAATGATACTAATAATTAAGGTTAATAAAATTGCAGATGATTGATTTAAGATATTTATTTGATCCATTTTTCCCTTTCTGAATTACCGGACAGGTTCCTTGGGTATTTCTCAGCCATATGGCACCCCAAAATAATTTTTATATTAAATGGTAAATAAGTAAAGAGAGATGTTAAGCAACTATATGAATTATACATAGCTATTATTCGCATTTAGCGCTCCTAAAATATGACTGATGTTGTAGTAATAAATCTCTCTCTCTTATTATAAGTTAATTATAATACTAGGCTTCGTGGATTGAAGCCTAGAGATGAAATTTTATTGAATTTCAGTCTAAATTGAAAACACATGTGTCATTATAAATTATTTTCTTTATTTATCCAAAGGTGTAATTTTATAATCACAATGAAAAAATTTTTTATTTTTATTTTCTGTTTTTTTGCATTTGCCGCAAACTCAATGGAAAAGAAAACAACATTTGATAAAGATTTGTTTAGCAAAGCCCAGTCTGAGGGCAAAATTATAGTTATAAGTTCTTGGATCGAATATTGTGGATCTTGTGCAAATCAAATGAAAGTTTTGCAAAAAGCAAAAAAAGAGGGTGAATTATTAGATATTAAATTTGATAACATCGAATATTTTGCATTTGATGTAACAAACAGAGATATAGCAAATTCGTTTGACGTTCTTTATCAAACTACTCTATTAATTTTCAAGGGTGATACAGAAGTTTACAGAAGTATTGGTGAAGTTACTGAAGATTTAATTTATCAAGCTTTAAAAGCTTCTATTTGAAACTAAAATCTAAAGAATATTAAATCTTATTCATTTCTGACTAGCGGATAAACTTTTGGACTCAGATATTTAAGGTTTGTAAAGACTATCAATATCATTGTTACTAATCCAACTGTAATTGTTACATTTAAGAATATATCAAATTCAAATAGCCATTTAAGTTGAAAAATATTTTCAATAATAAATTTTGATGAAATTATAGAAAAAATTGTAGAAAAAAGAATTATAGAAAAAAATGTAATTATGAATTCAATTAAAGATGAGTAAATTATTTCTTTTTTTGAAAATCCCAAAATCTTAAAAACTAAATTTTGGAAAGTTTTTATTTTTCCTTGCACTATAATTGCACTCGATATTACAACCAACCCTATTATTACTGTAACAGTTGAAATTATAATGACCGCTATAAATACTTTATTAAGAACATCAGTAACTTTTTTTAAATAATCAGAAATTTTTACAATAGAAATACTGGGGAATTCGTCTAGAAAATTAATATCATCGAATTTATCAATATTATTAAACTTCACTGTCGAAAGGTACTCATGTGGAATTTTATTTGCAAATTGAGGGTTTAGCAACATTGCAAAGTTAATGCTAAGATCTCTATAATCAACTAGTCTAAAATTCACCACCTCACCATCTATTTCTCTCCCATAAATATTGAGAGTGAATATATCTCCAATTTTTACTCCAAAATCTTGTGCCACTTTGCTATCCAAAGAAATTTGTAATTTGTCTGGGCTTGATAAATCCCACCAGTTACCTTGTGTTAAAGGATTATCTTTCGGTATCTCATCTGACCAAGATATTCTTCTATCATTCATTATAACC
>CACKUZ010000006.1 GCA_902603475.1 uncultured Pelagibacteraceae bacterium | reverse complement strand
AAAAGTTCGATCGCTATTCACAATTCTTCGACACAGTATGCTGATGGAGGAGAATTTGGTTTTGGTGGTGAGGTTGGAATTTCAACAAATAAACTTCCACCAAGAGGTCCTGTTGGACTAAACCAGCTAGTTAGTTATAAATATGAGATATATGGATCTGGGCAAACAAGGAAATAAAAAAAAAATTGGTATTCTTGGAGGCACTTTTGATCCAGCACATAAAGGACATTTAAGTATCTCTAAAGAAGCAAAAAAAAGGTTCGATATTGATAAAATTATTTGGGCGGTAACCAAAAAAAATCCATTTAAGGAAAAAAGTAATTTAAGTTTAGATAAAAGAATAAATTTTGCAAAAAAGGTCGCGCAAAAAGATCAATTTATAAAAGTTAAATATTTTGAGGATAAAATTAAATCAAATAGAACAATTGACCTGATAAAGTATATAAAAAAAAATAATAAAAAGACTGATATTTATTTTATAATGGGAGCAGATAGTTTGATTAATTTTCATAAATGGAAGAATTCTGATTTAATTTCATCTATTTGTTTCATTCTAGTATTTGATAGAGACAGATACAAGGCTAAATCATTAAGTTCTAGAAGCTTTAAAAAGTATAGTAAGAAAAGCTTAAAATTTATAAAATTTAATAAGGTCAATATTTCATCTTCTAAATTGAGAAAAATTTGATACTCTTTTGAAAATTAATGGATAAAATCTCTTCTCTTCACAAAGATGTAGTCAATCTCTTAGATGCAAATAAAGCCCTAGATATTGTTTCAATAGATTTAGATGGAAAATCATCAATAGCGGATCAAATGATAATCGCTAGCGGGACGTCTTCAAGACATATCCAAGCTTTATCAGAGCAAGTATATGAATACTTAAAAAAAAATGGTGTAAGCAATTGTAAAATTGAAGGAAGAGAAAGTAGTGATTGGAAACTTGTAGATGGAATAGATCTTATTATTCACATTTTCAATCCTGAGAAAAGAAAATTTTATGAATTAGAAAAAATATGGTCTGAATTAATTCCTAAAGAAAAAGTAATTATATAATGAAAAAACTTAAAAGATATTTTTTATCATTATTTATTTTTTTTTTCGTAACTAGTATTGTCAGCGCATCAGAAGAGAATGATATTTATAAAAAAATAGATGTTTTTTCAGAAGTCTTAGATAAAATTAATAAAGAATTTGTTGATGAGGTGAACCAAAGTGATGCAATGGATGCTGCAATCAATGGTGTTCTTCAATCCTTAGATCCATATTCTGCTTATATGTCGCCTGAATCTTATCAAAGTATGCAAACGGAAACGAGTGGAGAATTTGGAGGACTGGGAATTGAAGTGAGCATGGAAGCTGGGGTAATAAAGGTAATAACACCTATGGATGATTCACCTGCAGCTGAAGCAGGAGTGAAGGCTGGAGATTATATTGTAAGAATTAATGATATTCAGGTTCAAGGTAAATCTTTAAGTGAAGCAGTTGATATCATGAGAGGTCCTGTTGGATCAGACATTGAAATTACAGTTAGAAGAAGAGGTGAACGAAAGGCATTAGTTTTTAATATTACTAGAGAAAAAATTAAAGTTTCGTCAGTAAAATCTGAGATATTAGATAATCAAACTGGTTATTTAAGACTTACCTCTTTTAATGAAAACAGTAGTGTTCAAATAAGTGATAAAATTAAAGAGTTTAAAAAAAATGAAAATATTAAAAATTATATTTTAGATTTGAGAAATAATCCTGGTGGACTACTTTCTCAGGCAATTAAAATTACAGATTTTTTTATAGATAGTGGAGAAATTGTTTCAACAAAAAGTAAAAGAAAATATGAAAGTAGGAAATTCTTTGCAAGAAAAGGTGACATAATAGATGGCAATACAATTGTTGTATTAATAAATTATGGTTCAGCATCTGCATCTGAAATTGTAGCAGGCGCACTAAAGGATCACAAAAGAGCAATAATAATTGGAGAAAATAGCTATGGTAAAGGCTCTGTACAATCAATCATTCCACTCAAAAATAAAGGTGCAATAAGATTGACTGTATCTAAATATTATCTTCCATCAGGAAAATCTATATCAGAAATAGGTGTCTCACCTGATATTGAGGTAGCTGAGGGATCTGATGACTTTAGGTTTAATACTGATACAGACAACCAACTTCAATTCGCTCTAGAGCTTTTAAACGGCTAAAATGAAAGAGAAATATAAAAATTTACCACTTAGAAGTGGTGTTGGCATAGTTGTTTTAAATAAAGAAAACAAAATTTTTGTAGCAAAAAGAATAGATAATAAAAAAAACTTTTGGCAAATGCCGCAGGGTGGGGTTGATAAAGGTGAAGACTTTTATGAAGCTGCAATAAGAGAATTAAAAGAGGAAACTAGTATTAAATCAGTAAGTTTAATTAAAAAAATTGATGGATTACTTACTTACCATTTACCAAATGAATTATTAGGAATTATTTGGAAAGGTAAATTTAAAGGTCAAAAACAACAATGGTATGTAATGAGATTTAATGGTGATGAAAAAGAAATTAATATTAAAACAAAACATCCAGAATTTCTCGAATGGAAATGGGTAGATCCAGATAAAATTACTGAAACTGTGGTAGAATTTAAACTAAATGTATACGAGAAAATTCAAGAAGAGGTAAAAAAAATTTTAGTTAATTGATTTCAATACTTCAAGTTTTTGATCAAGCAAATATTTTTCCTGATCATTAATATCAGACTTATTAAGTTCTTCTTGAGCAGATTTTTGAATTTCTGAAATTTTTTCTTTATCAATATCTTTTAAATCTAAAATAAGACTTGTAAGTATAGAAAGATTATTATCTTTAAATTCAATTATTCCATCATTTACATAAAAACTTTCCTCGCCAGACTTTGAAAATATTTTAATTATTCCTGGTTTTAAAAAAGAAATAATAGAAATATGGTCTTTTAAAATACCTATCTCACCTTCAAATGCAGGAACAACTACCTCTGTGACATCATTTTTTGATAAAAATGATTTTTCAGGGTTTACTATTTCTACAGAATATTCTTCGCTCATTATGCAGCAGCTTCGTTAGCTAAACTCTCAGCTTTTTGTACAGCTTCCTCAATAGTACCAACCATATAAAACGCAGCTTCTGGCAGATGATCGTATTCACCTTTACAAATAGCATCAAAACCTTTGATCGTTGATTCTAAGTCAACAAGCTTACCTGGGGAACCGGTAAATACTTCAGCAACAAAGAAAGGTTGAGAAAGAAATCTTTGTATTTTTCTGGCTCTGGCAACAACTAATTTATCTTCCTCAGATAATTCATCCATACCTAAAATTGCGATAATATCTTGTAAAGATTTATAAGTTTGCAGAACTTTTTGCACCTCTCTAGCAACTCTATAATGCTCGTCACCAACTATTCTAGGATCTAGAATTCTCGAAGTTGAGTCTAAAGGGTCAACAGCTGGATAAATTCCAATTTCAGCAATCTGTCTAGAAAGTACAGTTGTTGCATCTAAGTGAGCAAATGAAGTTGCAGGCGCAGGGTCGGTTAAGTCGTCTGCAGGAACATAAATTGCCTGAACAGATGTAATTGACCCTTTATTCGTTGTAGTAATTCTTTCCTGTAGGTTCCCCATATCTGTTGCTAATGTTGGTTGATATCCTACAGCTGAAGGTATTCTGCCAAGTAATGCAGAGACTTCAGATCCTGCTTGTGTAAATCTGAAGATGTTATCAACAAAGAATAGTACGTCTTGACCTTCCTTATCTCTAAAATATTCAGCAACAGTTAATCCAGTTAAAGCAACTCGTGCTCTCGCTCCTGGAGGCTCATTCATTTGTCCATAAACTAATGCTGCTTTAGAACCTTCTCCATCAGTTTTAATTACACCTGAGTCTATCATTTCATGATAAAGATCATTTCCTTCTCTGGTTCTCTCTCCTACTCCTGCAAAAACTGAAAATCCACCATGGGCTTTTGCAACGTTGTTAATCAATTCCATAATTAAAACGGTTTTACCAACTCCAGCTCCACCGAATAAACCAATTTTACCACCTTTAGCGTAGGGTGCTAAAAGATCAATCACTTTTATTCCAGTTACAAGTATTTCGGTTTCTGTTGATTGATCATTAAATTCTGGTGCAGCTCTGTGAATTGGCCAGTTATCTGAACTTTTAACTTCTCCTCTTTCATCAATAGGCTCACCTATTACATTAATAATTCTTCCAAGAGTCTCTGGTCCTACTGGGACTTTAATTGGAGCAGCAGTATCTGTTACCTCGTCTCCTCTTTTAAGACCCTCGGTTGCATCCATTGCAATTGTTCTAACACTTGACTCCCCTAAGTGTTGTGCAACTTCTAAAACTAATCTATTTCCACCGTTATCGCACTCTAGTGCAGTTAAAATTTCTGGTAGTTCTCCATCAAATTTGACGTCGACTACCGCCCCAATAATCTGTGTTATTTGTCCTTTTCTCATAATTATAAACTTTCTGCTCCTGAAATTATTTCTATTAACTCTTTAGTAATTGCTGCCTGACGACTTCTATTATACTCAATAGTAAGTTTGTCAACCATTTCACCTGCGTTTCTGGTTGCATTGTCCATTGCACTCATTCTTGAACCTTGCTCGCTAGCTGAATTCTCTAACATCGCTTTAAAAATCTGAGTTGAAATATTTTTTGGTAACAAGTTGCTCAATATTTCATCTTCTTCAGGTTCAAATTCATAATTATCTTCTGATGAATTTTCCTCTTTTTCAGACGTTTTTAAAGGAATGATTTGTTGTTCTTGTGGAATCTGAGTAATTACATTCTTAAATTGGTTATAAAAAATTGCACATACATCAAATTCTTTTTTATCAAATTTTTCTATAACTATCTTGCCAACTTTGTCAGCATCAAAATAATTTACATTTTTTGACTCTTTAAAAGATATTCTCTCTATAATATTATCACCATAAAGACGTTTTAGTTGGTCATAACCTTTAGTTCCAACTGTAATAATTTTTAGAGTTTTTCCTTCATCTAAAATTTTTTGAAAATATAGTTTAGCTTTTTTGATAATATTTGTATTAAAACCTCCGCAAAGACCTCTATCAGATGTCATTACAACACATAAATGCACTTTATCTTCTCCGGTGCCAGACAAAAGTTTTGGGGCATTATCTATATCTGAGATACCATTTGATAAGTTTAAAATAATATTATTCATTTTATCTGAGTAAGGTCTCCCTTTTTCTGCACTTTCCTGAGCTCTTCTAAGTTTTGCAGCAGCAACCATTTTCATTGCCTTGGTGATCTTTTGTGTAGACTTAACACTTGATATCCTTTTTTTTAGATCGTCTAAACTAGCCATTATTTTTTATGAGTTAAAATCTTTCTTAAGTTGTAAAATAATTTCATTCAATTCTTTCTCTTTATCGTCTTCAAGTTTCCCTGAATTTGTGATTGACTCAATGATATCTGGCTTTTCAGCTTTACATTTTTCAATAATTTTATTCTCAAAACTTGAAATATCCTTTTGTTCAATATCATCAAGATGTCCTCTAACTCCACAAAATACAGAAATGACTTGTTCTGCAACTGTCATGGGAGAATATTGGTTTTGCTTTAATAGTTCAGTTAATTTTGAACCTCGGTTAAGTAATTTTTGAGTAGACGCATCAAGGTCTGAACCAAACTGTGCAAATGCGGCCATTTCTCGATATTGAGCCAATTCTAATTTCATCGAACCTGAAACTTTTTTCATAGCCTTTGTCTGCGCAGAGGATCCTACTCTTGATACAGATAAACCAACGTTAATTGCTGGTCTTATACCTTGGTTAAAAAGTTCAGTTTCAAGGAAAATTTGTCCATCAGTAATTGAGATCACATTTGTTGGTATAAATGCGGAAACGTCACCTCCCTGAGTCTCAATAATTGGAAGTGCTGTCAAAGAACCACCTCCATGTTCATCACCTAATTTTGCTGCTCTTTCAAGTAATCTACTATGTAAATAAAATACATCACCAGGATACGCCTCTCTTCCAGGGGGTCTTCTTAACAATAGAGACATTTGTCTATATGCGACCGCTTGTTTTGATAAATCATCATATATTATTAAAGCATGCATTCCATTATCTCTAAAATATTCACCCATAGTACATCCAGTGTATGGAGCTAAAAACTGAAGTGGGGCAGCATCTGATGCTGTTGCTGCAACTATTGTTGTATATTCCATTGCACCAGCTTCTTCTAATGTCTTTTCAATCTGTCTAACTGTAGATCTTTTTTGACCTACGGCTACATAAATACAATATAATTTTTTCTTCTCATCACCTGACTCGTTAATTTTTTTCTGGTTTATGATAGCATCAATAGCAACTGCTGTTTTACCAGTTTGTCTATCTCCAATAATTAATTCTCTTTGTCCTCTTCCAATTGGAACCAGACTATCAATTGATTTGAGACCAGTCTGCATTGGTTCACTAACAGATTTACGTGGAATTATTCCTGGAGCTTTGACCTCAACCCTGCTTCTTTTTAAGCTTTTATCTAATGCACCTTTTCCATCAATTGGATTTCCTAAACCATCAACTACTCTACCAAGTAATTCTTTTCCAACTGGTGTATCAACAATCGCACCAGTTCTTTTTACGGTATCACCTTCCTTAACCGCTTTATCATCACCAAAAATTACAACACCTACATTTTCACTTTCTAGGTTCAATGCCATTCCTTTAGAACCATCAGAAAATTCTACCATTTCTCCGGCTTGAACATTATCTAATCCATAGATTCTTGCTATACCATCTCCTACTGATAAAACTTGACCTACCTCAGTAACCTCAGCTTTATCTCCAAATTTTTTAATTTGTTCTTTTAATATTTTCGTAACTTCTGAAGGATTTATTTCCATTTAAGCCTCTATCATTGTATTTTCGATTTGTTGTAATTTATTTTTAATAGAGGTATCTACCATAATACTACCAACTTGTATTACTAAACCTCCAATTAAACTTTTATCATATTTATAGTCTAATTTTATTTTCGCATTAAAATTTTGAGATAATTCTTCTTTTATTTTACCTACTTGTTCTCCTGATAATTCTTTAGAAGAGACCAGTTCAGCCTTTACTTCTCCTCTTTTTTTTGAGCAAGTATCTACGAAATCTTGAAGAATTGTTTTTACATAAAAAAATCTTCTTTTAGATATTATGAAACCTAAAAATTTTGATAATAAAGAATTTAATTTATAATTATCAACAATCTTATTCATTACATCTTGAAGTTCATTTACAGAGTTAGTTGGATTTTTTATTAATGAACTAAAATCTTTGCTCTCGTCTATTAATTTTAATAAAGATATTGATTGTTCTTCGACTTCATCTACTGAATTATTTTCTTTAGCTAATTCATATAGTGCTAAAGAATATCTACCTGCTGTAGTAACTGAAAAACTGTTATTTTTGCTCAATTTTGACTCTTTATTTTAGAAGATTTTTTGGATTAAGTAGCATATGAGTAAGATGTCTTCAAGCATCAGATTAACAATTTAATATCTATTTTGTCTCTTAATTAAAGGTTATTGGATCAACATCAACCGTCAGTTTTATTTCATTGGATAATTTGTGCTTATTTAATATTTCAGCCAACTTATTTTGTATTTTTGAGCTCTTTTTTGACCTTATTAAAAGCCTTTGTCGATATTTTCCTTTAACTCTATAAATAGGTGCATTAACAGGTCCTAAAACTTTATCATCGAGAGAATTAATGAGCACTTGTTTTAAAATTTGAGCCTCTTTTTCTAATTTATTTTCTTTAGAGGCAGTGAGTATTAATGAAATAAATCTTTCAAATGGTGGAAGATTATTTTTTTCTCTTAACTTCAATTCATTATCTAAAAAAGTGAATGGGTCATGGTGAGTAATTTGATTTATAATATTTTGATTAGTACCAAGAGTTTGAAAGTATACTTTAGCAGGTTTACCTGTCCTACCTGCTCTTCCAGATAACTGGTGATAAAGTTGAAGATTTTTTTCAGCTGTTCTAAGATCGTGTCCATTAGATGTTAAATCAATATCTAGAACAACAATGCAATTTAAATTTGGAAAATGAAAACCTTTTGAAATTAGTTGTGTCCCAATTAAAATATCAACTTCTCCATTTAATATACTTTCAAGTTGATCTTTTGAAGATTTTTTGTTCATGGTATCGCTTGAAAAAATAGATATTTTTTTGTCTGGAAATAATATCTTTACTTCTTCTGCGATTCTTTCAACACCTGGGCCACTAAAAACAAAATCACAAGTGTTTCCTTTACTACAATCTCTATTTAATTTACTTTTGTAACCACAATAATGGCAAAGTAAAATATTTTTTGCTTTATGATATACCAAATTTATAGAACAGTTTGGGCAGGAGTACACTTTTACACAATTTTTGCATAGTGCATAAGGTGCAAAACCTCTTCTATTCATAAAAAATAAAACTTGATCATTTTTTTTTAAATGATCTTTAACTTTTTTCAAAGTTTCAGGAGCAATCCATGATTGTTTATTTAATATACTATTGTTTAAATCAATTATTTCGAATGAAGGGAGATTTGCATCTTTATATCTTTTAATTAATCTTGAGATAGAATATTTATTTTTTTTAACATTAGAATATGTTTCTATTGAAGGAACTGCAGTTACAAGATTAATAGGAATATTTTCAAAGTTAGCCCTAGCTATTGCCATATCTCTTGCGTTATAAATAATACCTTCATCTTGTTTAAATGATTGATCATGTTCTTCATCAATTACTATTAGTCCTATTTTTTTAAATGGCAAAAAAAGAGAAGATCTTGCCCCTATCACCACCTTTATTAATCCTGATGCGACACCGCTCCAAATAATTTTTTTTCTTTTTGATGCTATTCCCGAATGCCAAATTGCAGCTTTAAAACCAAAAAATTCCTCAAATTTTTTATCAAATTCTGAAGTAAGTCCTATTTCTGGTAGTAAAATTATTGCCTGATAGCCTTTTTTTAAAATTTCCTCTATTTGCTTAAAATATACAATTGTTTTTCCAGATCCAGTTGTTCCTTGTAGTAAGTGTACTCTAAATTTTTCATTTTTTTTTAACATTTCTCTAAAGACTTTATTTTGATCTTCAGAAAGTTCAAAATTCTGCCTAGTTTTTTTATTATTAAAAATTAGATATTCTTCATCATCGAATTTAGTTATTGCATCGCCACCAAGTAAATGAAGTTTTAAACACATTCCAATCGGTACCAAATTATAATTTGAGAACCAATTCAAAAAATTAATTGTTTCAATTTTCAAAGGGTTTATTTCGATAACAGATTTAATTTTTTTAAGTTTAAATTTTTTTTGAATTTTCTTTTCAAATAAGTTCCAAACAACACCTGTTAAATCCTTTTTTCCAAATGGTACCTTTACATAAGTTCCTGGACTTAATTTTTTATCAAATTCGTATGTAAAAGGATGATTGAAAATATTTGGTAATAAAACTGGAATTTGCATTTATTTCAACCAAGGATATTTATCTTGGTAATCCTTAAATAGATTATAATATTTCGAATACTTATCAGTATTATAATTAGTAATCTTATTTCTAATTTGAATATTGCTTGTCGTTCTAATATCTAGATCATCTCTCTTATAAAATTCGAGAACATAAGTATCCCATTTTAAACCACAAAAATTAAATATTTCTTTAGAAATTTTTTCTTTATTTTGTGTAAGATTTTCAAGAGACACATCATGTATAATATTCGGATATTTTTTTTTAAAATATTTGATTATTTTTCTATAGTTATCAATATAAGTAATTATGTCTTGTATACTATGTGTCCAAGATAAGTCAGGTAGTAATGATTGATAAATTCCTACAATGGAGTCCTTAAGATTTCTATGACAATGTAAAAATTTAGCTTTTGGGAATATACTCATTATAAAATCAATGTTAAAGAAATTCTCTAAAGATTTATCTACAAAATAATTTACATCTTTTTCAATCAAAGAAAATTGAGAATATTTCTTATTCACAAAATTTTTAAACTCATTGACTTTAAAATTAAATATTTCTTGCTTTTCATCATTTAATAATATTTTAGATGAAAGTTGATCTAATACACCCATATTAATGAAAGCAGATTCTCCAAACGATGGAATATTGTTTTCTGAAGAAGTTATAATTGCTTCAACTAGTGTTGATCCAGATCTCGGTAAGCCTATAATAAATATTGGTGAAATATCATTAAATAAATGATCTTTTTTTTCATTTTCTATAAAATTTGATTGATTGTAATGATCTAGAATTATTTTTGAGTAATACTTTTGTGATTGAAGGTTATAGTTTTTTTTAAAGTCAAAACAGAGGCTGTGTGAATTATTTAAAAAAGCTAACTCTTTTTTAAAGTTTCCCTCTTTTTTTTCTTTTTTAGATAGTAAAAATTTGGATAAAAACTTTTCTAAAATATTTGCATTTGGATTATCGTTAATTTGTTTAATAATTTCAAAATGACTTGTTTTAAGAAAATTCGGTTTCAATGTGAAAATTCCATAATAGGCTCTAATATCTCTTATATTTATATCTAATACTTTAAGATAAGTTGATAATGATTTTTCCATATCACCAGTAGACTGCTCTAAATATGCAACTTTTAAATAAGTATTTAAAGATTTAGGATCGATTTTCTTGCATTTGTCAAAAAATTCTAGACTCTTTTTAATATTTTTTAATTCAAAATTAATAATTCCAAGATTATAATTAATTTCAAAGTCATTATTATTTTTTTTCAGATCTAGAAAGATTTTTTCTGCATCTTTAAAATTTTTTTGTGAAATAAATTTTTTACCTAAATCTAGACTCATACTAAAATATATCACTTCTATACAATTAATATAATGAAAGATATGATTTTAAATTAATCTAGGAATGTATTTGTCTTTTATCAACTGATAGAGCTGCTTCTTTAATTGCTTCTGAGAAAGTAGGATGTGCATGACAAGTTCTAGCTATATCCTCTGAACTTGCTCCAAATTCCATAGCAACTGACATCTCAGCAATCATTTCACCAGCATGAGGACCAATTATGTGTACACCTAAAACTCTATCTGTTGTACTTTCAGCTAATATTTTAACGAATCCCTCTGGCTCATTTATTGCTTTAGCCCTTGAGTTTGCCATAAAAGGGAATTTGCCAACTTTAAAGTTGATTTTTTTTTCTTTTAATTCTTCCTCGTTTTTACCAACATAGGCTACCTCTGGTGAAGTATAAATTACACCTGGTATGATATCATAATTCACATGACCTGACTGTCCAGCAATTAGCTCTGCCACAGCTATTCCTTCCTCTTCAGCTTTGTGAGCCAACATAGGTCCATCTATAACATCTCCTATTGCATAAACATCTTTTACATTGGTTTCAAAATTTTTATTGACTTTTATTTTTCCTTTTTTATTAAGATTTACTCCAATTTTTTCTAAATTTAATTTATCTGTGTAGGGTTTTCTTCCAACAGAAATCAAAACTACGTCAGCTTCAATATTATTTTTTGAGCCTTTATTTGTCGTTTCTATAATTACTCCTTTGTCATTTTTAGTAATTTTTTCAACTTTAGTATTTAATTCAAATTTAATATTCTGTTTTTTTAAAATTTTCATAAATTCATTTGAAATTTCTTTATCGAGTCCTGGTGTGATGTGATCTAAATATTCTATAACGTGAACCTCACTTCCTAATCTTGACCAGACAGAACCCATCTCCAATCCAATATACCCACCCCCAACAATAACCATTTTTTTTGGAAGCTTAGAAATATTAAGAGCCCCTGTTGATGAAAGAATTTTTTTTTCGTCAAAATCTATTCCTGGAAGAGATAAAGGCTCTGATCCTGTGCTTATTATAGTTTTATCAGTTTTAATTTTTATTTCTGATTTATCATTTTTGACTAATATTTCATTTTTTTCATTAAAAGATCCAACCCCTTTAATGTAAGTAACTTTGTTTTTTTTAAATAAAAACTCCACTCCTTTTGTAAGTGTTGCAACAGAGCTTTCTTTATTGCTCATCATTTTTTCCAGATTTAGCTTAATTTCACCAGTTTCAATACCAATATCAGAGAAATTTTTAGCTTTATGAAAACTTTCAGACATATTTAATAGGCTTTTAGAAGGAATACATCCTATATTAAGACAAGTGCCTCCTAAAGATCCTCTAGACTCTACACATGCAGTTTTTAATCCTAATTGTGATAATCTAATTGCACATACATACCCTGCAGGTCCTCCCCCAATTACAGTAACATCAAATTTTTCAGTCATTAGATATTTAAAAATAATCTTCTAGGGTCTTCTAAATTTTCTTTAACAGTTTTTAAGAACGACACGGATTCCTTTCCATCAATAATTCTATGATCATATGACAAGGCCAAGTACATTATTGGTTTTATTTTTATCTCACCATTATCATTTGTTGGTCTTTCAACAATATTATGCATACCTAATACACCTGATTGAGGAGGGTTTAGTATTGGTGTTGAAAGCATAGAACCATATACACCTCCATTGCTAATTGTAAATGTACCTCCTTGTAAGTCCTCAATTGTTAAACTACCTGAGTTTGCTTTTTCAGATAATTTTTTTATTTCTTTTTCTATTTCAGCAAATGACATCTCATCTGCATTTCTAAGAACTGGAACTACTAAACCTTTTTCAGTTCCAACAGCGAAACTAATATTATAATAATTCTTATAAATTATGTCTTGATCTTCAATCTCAGCGTTAATTGCTGGAAATAATTTTAGTCCTACAACACAAGCCTTAACAAAAAATGACATTAGACCCAGCTTTATTCCGTATCTGCTTTTGAAATCTTCTTGGTTGTCTTTTCTCATTGCCATAATTCCAGACATATCAACCTCGTTAAAAGTAGTTAACATTGCTGCACTTTCTTGAGCTTGTTTTAATCTTTTTGCAATCGTTTGTCTTAAACGTGTCATTTTAATTCTTTCTTCTTCACCGTATTGAATTCTTCTTTGGTTGGGTTGTGGGTTGGCTCCCATCATGGTAATTAGATCACCTTTTAAAATTCTTCCTGCT
Organism: uncultured Pelagibacteraceae bacterium; assembly: GCA_902603475.1. Classification (GTDB taxonomy): domain Bacteria; phylum Pseudomonadota; class Alphaproteobacteria; order Pelagibacterales; family Pelagibacteraceae; genus Pelagibacter. The sequence continues at coordinate 20,719 of CACKUZ010000006.1, read as the reverse complement.
TTACCTGTTCCTTTTACATTATTTACGTTGATATTTTTTTCTGTAACGATTTTTCTTACAGCGGGAGAAAGAATAATTGGTTGTTGTGGGGTTTCCTCTGTTTCTACTTCCTCAGTTAAAAGTAAAGGCTCTTCTTCTAATAGCTCCATTGAATTATCCTCAGTTAATACTAATGGTTCCTCTAATTTAGTTTGAGGCTTTTTTTCTATATCTAAATTAATTACATTGCTTTTATGATCTATAAATTCTTTCTCTTCATTATCCTCCAGTTGTTTTTTGCTTTCAGGTATATTTTCAATATCAACATTCCCCTCAGAAATTGAGCCTAAAACAGCTCCGACTTCAACTGTATCTCCTTCTCTAAAACTAATTTCTGATAATGTCCCACTAATAGGGGAAGGAACTTCTAAATTTACTTTATCAGTTTCCAGTTCAACTATTGCTTCATCCACCTCAACTGTTTCACCTTCTCTTTTCAACCATTTAGAAACTGTTGCTTCTGTAATGCTTTCACCTAAAGTAGGAACTAAAATTTTTTCACTCATTAATTAAATACTTCATTTATAATTTCTTGTTGCTCAAGTTGATGCCTCTTAGCATATCCAGTGGCTGGTGATGCATCAGGACTTCTTCCAATATAAGAAACTTTATTATTTTTAGCTTTAATGGTATCTAAAGTCCATTGTATATAATCTCTCACTGAAAACCATGCACCCATATTTTTTGGTTCTTCCTGACACCAATAAAAATTAGCATTTTTAGCATATGGTTTAAGTTCTTTTATCAAACTTTTTGCTGGAAAAGGATAAAGTTGCTCTATTCTAAACATTACCACATCATCTTTTTTTAACTTTTCTCTAGCATTTAAAAGATCAAAGTATACTTTTCCTGAACAAATTATAACTTTTCTTATTTCACTAGATTTTTTTAATTTAATAAAATTTTTAGATTGATCGCTTAATGCATGATCCCACATTATTCGGTGGAACGATGTCTGCTTACTAAAATCATCAATGGTTGATACACAAAATTTGTTTCTTAACAAAGATTTAGGCGTCATGATTACAAGTGGTTTTCTAAAATCACGGTGTATTTGTCTACGTAAAGCATGAAAATAGTTTGCTGGAGTTGTGCAATTCATAACTTGTAGATTATCATTTGCACACAATTGTAAAAATCTTTCAAGTCTTGCAGAAGAATGTTCTGGTCCTTGACCTTCATAACCATGGGGTAATAACATAACTAAACCTGAAGCTCTTTGCCATTTTCTTTCACCAGAAGAAATAAATTGATCGATTATAACTTGTGCACCATTAGCAAAATCACCAAATTGAGCTTCCCAAAGAGTAAGAGTATTTGGTTCTACTAAGCTATATCCATATTCAAATCCTAAAACTGCAAGTTCAGATAAAAAACTATCTACTATTTCAAATTTTTTTTGATTTTTTGATATGTTGTTTAAAGGAATATATCTAGAGTTATCTATCTGATCTCTCAAAACTGAATGTCTTTGACTAAAAGTCCCTCTTCCAGAATCCTGTCCTACAAATCGAACTGGAAAACCCTCATCTAATAATGAACCAAATGCTAAAGATTCAGCAGTAGACCAGTCAATATTTACACCATCATCAACAGATTTTTTTCTACTTTGTAAAATTTTGTTAATAGTTTTGTGAATATTTATTTCTGCTGGAACAACGTTTATTTTATCTGAAATATTTTTAAGTATTTTTTTATCTGCTCCTGTTATGCCTCTTTTATCTTTTCCTTTTTTAGGTTTATAGCTAGACCATGCTCCTTCAAACCATTCAATTTTAGGATTATAATCTTTAGCTGTTTTAAATTGATCATCTAATAGGTCTTTAAATTTTTTTATTTGATCATTTAAACTCTCTTTAGATATTAATTTTTCATTAATAAGCTTAGATCCATATATGTTTGCTGTTGATTGATGTGATCTAATTTTTTTATACATCAATGGTTGAGTGAATGATGGCTCATCTCCCTCATTATGTCCAAATCGTCTGTAACAAACTAAATCTATGACTACATCTCTATTAAACTTTAATCTAAATTCAGTTGCAATTCTTGAGCCATAAACAACAGCTTCTGGGTCATCTCCGTTAACATGGATGATAGGCGCATCAACCATTTTCGCGATATCTGATGGGTGAGGCGAAGATCTTGCAAACCTTGGGCTTGTAGTAAATCCTATTTGATTATTAACTATTATATGAATAGTTCCTCCTGTATTGTGTCCAGGTAAACCCGACATTGCAAAACATTCGGCAACAATACCTTGTCCCGCAAAGGCAGCATCACCGTGTATTAAAATCGGAATCACTTTATTTCTCTCAATATCTTTATGGAAAAATTGTTTTGCTCTAGTCTGACCTAAGACAACTGGATTAACAGCCTCTAAATGTGAAGGATTATCTGTTAAACTCACATGAACAGAGTTTCCATCAAATTCTCTGTCAGATGAAGCTCCCAAATGATATTTCACATCCCCAGCACTATCTTCATCAGTATTATTTATTTCACCGGCAAATTCATTGAATATTCTCTTATAAGATTTTTGTAAAACGTTAGCTAAGACATTTAGTCTTCCTCTGTGAGACATTCCAATTTTAACCTCTTTAATATTGGACTGTCCCCCTATTTTTATAATTTGTTCTAAACCTGGAATTAAACTTTCACCTCCATCTAAACCAAATCTCTTTGAACCAACATATTTAGTATGTAGAAATTTTTCAAATCCCTCAGCTTGAATTAGTTTATTTAATATTGCACCCTTACCATTTTCAGTAAATTTTAATGCATTTTCATCTTTTTCTACTCTATCTCTAAACCATTTTCTTTCTGTTGGATTTGAAATATGCATATATTCATATCCAATTGAACCACAATAAGTTTTTCTAAGAATAGATAAAATTTCTTTTATGTTTGAATACTCTTTATTTAAAACACCATCTAAGTAAATTTGCTTATCGTAATCTTCTTTATTAAAGCCATAATTTTCAGGATGTAATTCATCTAAATATTCACTTTCTCTTATGCCTAACGGGTCTAGTTTAGAGAGTAGATGACCTCTTTGTCTGTAAGATCTAATAAGTGAAACTGCTCTGATTGAATTACTATTGCTAGCTACAGCATCGGCTTGATTAACGTTAAGAGTAGAGACTTCTTTATTTAGATTTGAATTTTCTTTAATTTTTACTTTTTTTGGGCTCCACGAAGGTCCTTTTATTTCTTTAATTACAGAGTCTAAATCTTCCCCAATATCAAGAAAATATTCTTTCCACCCTCTTGGTAGGCTTGGATCTTTATTTATAAATTTCACATACATTTGCTCAATAAATGCATTGTTTGATTTATTTAAAAATGAAGTTTTTTTGTACTCAAGATTTTTGGAAGCTGACATATTAATTCTTTAAATATTATACAAACAAAATGTTATCAATTAGACAATTTATTTAGTAGCGTTTTTCCAATATCAGAGGGAGAATTAGCAACAGTAATACCGCAATCTTCCATGATTTTAATCTTTTCTTCAGCATTTCCTTTGCCACCTGAAATAATAGCACCAGCATGTCCCATTCTTCTCCCTGGTGGAGCAGTTACACCAGCTATAAATCCAACAATTGGTTTTTTTATCTTGTGATTTTTAACGAACTCTGCTGCTTCTTCTTCAGCAGTTCCACCTATTTCTCCAATCATTAAAATGGACTCAGTCTGGTCGTCATTTAAAAATAAATCAAGGCAATCAATGAAATTAGTTCCATTAATTGGATCCCCACCAATTCCTATACATGTTGATTGACCAAGATTGTTCTCAGTTGTTTGAGCAACTGCCTCATAGGTAAGTGTTCCTGATCTTGATACAATCCCTACTGAACCTTTTTTATGAATATTTCCTGGCATTATTCCAATTTTACATTCATTAGGTGTAATTATTCCTGGACAGTTTGGACCAATTAATCTGGAGTTGGAGTCTTGTAATTTTTTTTTTACTTTTAACATATCAAGAATTGGTATTCCTTCACTTATACAAACAATTAATTCAATAGATGAATCGATGGCTTCAATTATGGCTGATGAAGCAAACTTTGCGGGTACATATATCATTGTTGCATCCGCACCAGTGGCATCTTTTGCTTCTTTAACTGTATTAAATACTGGTCTTTCTAAATGAATTTGTCCACCTTTTTTTGGTGTTACTCCCCCGACCAAGTTTGTTCCATATTTAATAGATTGTTCAGAGTGAAAGGTACCATGAGATCCAGTGAAACCTTGGCAAATTACTTTTGTATTTTTATTAATTAATACTGACATTATTTTATTGCCTCTACAACTTTTTTTGCAGCATCTGATAAGTCATTAGCAGATATAATTTTTAAACCTGAATTCTGTAATATCTTTTTTCCTTCTTCAAAGTTTGTTCCTGCTAATCTAACTACTAACGGTACTTTAATTTTAATTTCTTTTGCTGCATCTACAACACCTTGCGCAAGTACATCACATCTCATAATTCCCCCAAAAATATTTATCAATATTCCTTTAACATTTTTATCTGATAAAATAATTTTGAATGCAGCAGAAACTTTTTCTTTTGATGCTCCACCTCCTACATCTAAAAAATTTGCAGGCTCTTCTCCATAAAGTTTTATGATATCCATTGTCGCCATTGCTAATCCTGCACCGTTTACCATACATCCTATACTTCCATCTAATTTTATATATGCTAAGTCATGTTTGCTTGCTTCAATTTCAGTGGCTTCTTCCTCATTATAGTCTCTTAATTCTTGAATCTCAGGATGTTTAAATAATGCATTTTCATCAAATGTCATTTTTGCATCAAGACAAACTACTTTATTTTCTTTCGTTAAAATAAGTGGGTTAATTTCTACTAAATTTGCATCATTTTCTATGAACAATTTATAAATTGCTTTTATTAAGCTTATAGCTTCTGAACCAGAATTATCGTCTAATTCAAAAACATTAATAATTTTCTTACAATCAACCTCGGAAATTTCTTGGTTAAAATCGACTTTAGTTGTTAAAATTTTTTCAGGTGTATTTTGGGCAACTTCTTCAATGTTCATTCCTCCTTGATCACTTGAAATAAATGCAATTTTTGAACTTGCTCTATCAACTAGGCAAGAAAGATAAAATTCTTTACTAATATTAGATACCTCCTCAACATATAGTCTTTTTACTTCTCTACCTAAGGGTCCTGTTTGATGAGTAATTAGGTTTTTGCCAAGCAAAATATTTGCTTCTTTTTCTAAATTTTCTAAATTATCAACAATTTTTACTCCGCCAGCCTTACCTCTTCCACCAGCATGAATTTGAGCTTTAAGAACATACTTGTCAGTTTTCAATTCTTTAGTTTTTTGCAAAAGATCGGATACATTAAATGCAAATACTCCCTCAGGTACATTCGCTCCATACTTTTTTAGAATTTGTTTTGCTTGGTGCTCGTGAATATTCATTTAGTCTTTATTCAAATCAGGATCTATTTTTGATGCCGCATCCCACAATTTGATGACTGCTTCCACAGAATTATTAAATTCTGTTTTTTCATTCTCATTAAGATCAATTTCTTCAATCCTTTCAACACCTTCTTTTCCGATGATAACAGGAACACCAGCATAAACATTATTAATCCCATATTCTCCATGTAGATGTGCAGCACATGGTAAAAGTTTTTTTTGATCTTTTAAAAATGCTTCTGCCATCTCTACTCCAGAAGCCGCTGGTGCATAAAATGCAGATCCCTTTTCCAAATATTTAACAATCTCAGCGCCACCATCTCTTGTTCGTTGATTAATACTCTCTAATTTTTCTTCAGAAATTTTTCCATCTTTTAATAAATCCATTAAAGGTTTTCCAGAGACCTTAGTAAATCTTGGAAGAGGTACCATTGTATCTCCATGCCCACCCATTACCATTGCATCAATTTCTCTTACAGGCACATTTAATTCCTCAGATAAAAAAAGTTTAAAACGTGAACTGTCTAAAATACCAGCCATCCCAACTACTTTATTTGCTGGAAGTCCTGAATATTTTTGAAATGCCATTACCATTACATCTAATGGATTTGTAATACATATAACGAAAGCGTTAGGTGCATTTACTTTTATTCCTTCTGCAACCTGCTTAATAATTTTTAAATTAATTCCAAGTAAATCATCTCTACTCATACCTGGCTTTCTTGGTACTCCTGCAGTTATGATAATTACATCAGAATCTTTAATATCTTCATAATTATCTGACCCTGAAAATTTTACATTAAATCCATCAACTGATGAAGATTGTGCGATATCTAAGCCTTTTCCTTTAGCAATTCCACTAGCAACATCAAACAGCACAACCTCATTTACAAGCTCTTTTAAGCCAATTAAATGAGCTAAAGTCCCACCTATTTGACCAGCACCTATTAAAGAAATTTTTGACATACTTTATTCCATAGTTGGCATAATAAATTCAGGATTTGACCTTATGCCTGAAGGCCATCTAGAGGTAATAGTTTTCAATTTTGTATAAAATTTAATTCCTTCCATGCCATGCATCCCACTATCTCCGAACAGTGATCTTTTCCATCCACCAAAACTATGAAATGCCATAGGAACTGGTATTGGAACATTTATTCCAACCATTCCAACTTGAATTTTACTTGCAAAAGTTCTTCCTGCATCACCATCTCTAGTATAAATACTTACACCATTTCCATACTCATGCTCATTTATCATTTTGGTTGCTTCTTCATAAGTTTTTACTCTTACCACTGACAGAACAGGACCAAAAATCTCTTCTTTATAAATTCTCATATCAGTAGTTACATGATCAAACAAACATCCACCTATATAAAAACCATTTTCATACCCTTGAAGTTTTAAACCTCTGCCATCAAGAGCTAATTTAGCTCCCTCTTTAACTCCTAAATCTACATATCCTTTTACTTTTTCTAAATGTTGTTTTGTAACAAGAGGACCCATCTCTGAGGATTTATCCATACCAGGACCAATTTTTAATGCTTCAGCTTTTTTTACTAACCTAGATACTAACTCATCACCAATATCACCAACTGCTACAGCAACAGACTGAGCCATACATCTTTCACCAGCAGATCCATATGCAGCACCCATTAGACCATTTACAGCTCCTTCTAAATCGCAATCGGGCATCACCACTAAATGATTTTTGGCTCCTCCTAATGCTTGAACTCTTTTTTCATTTTTGGCAGCATTCTCATATATATATTTAGCTATAGGTGTTGATCCAACAAAGCTTACAGCTTTAATATCATTGTTTGAAAGTATAGCATCTACAACTTCTTTATCGCCGTTAACAACATTGAAAACTCCAGCAGGAAGACCAGCTTCGTGAAGTAATTCTGCTAATCTCATCGGACATGAGGGATCTTTTTCTGATGGTTTGAGAATAAAAGTATTTCCACATGCTATAGCTAATGGAAACATCCACATTGGCACCATTGCAGGAAAATTAAAAGGTGTTATTCCAGCAGCTACACCTAAAGGCTGTCGCATGGAATAACTATCAACATTTGTCCCAACATTCTCAGAAAATTCACCTTTAAGCACATGAGGAATTCCACATGCAAATTCGACAACTTCCAATCCTCTTATTAATGATCCTTTTGCATCCTCATAAACTTTTCCATGTTCAGAGACTATTAACTTTGTTAATTCATCAAAATTTTTTTCTATAAGTTCTTTAAACTTAAACATTATCCTAGCTCTTTGAAGTGCAGGCTTAAGTGACCATGTCTCAAAGGCTTTCTTAGCAATTTCAACTGTTTTATCTAAATCTGATTTAGTAGCTAAAATAACTTCTGATTCTTGCTCTCCAGTAGCAGGGTTAAAAACTTGTCCTTTTCTTTGTGATGTACCATCTATTACTTTTCCACCAACGAAATGTTTGATTATATTCATGAGTGAAATTATTTAATTAAGTAATTAAGCCGTTGCAAGCATTTTCTTTATCTCTGCAATAGCTTTTGCAGGATTCAAGCCCTTTGGGCAAGCATTTGTACAATTCAAGATAGTATGGCATCTATAAAGCTTAAGTTCATCAGCTACTTTTTTAAGTCTTTCTTTTCTATCTTCATCTCTACTATCAATTATCCACCTATAAGCCTGGAGTAATACAGCTGGACCCAAATATTTTTCACCGTTCCACCAATAACTTGGGCAAGACGTTGAACAACATGCACACATAATACATTCATATAATCCATCTAATTTTGCTCTGTCGTCTTTAGATTGGATATTCTCTTTATCATTTACTTTTGAGGTTTTTAACCAAGGTTCAACAGACTCATATTGTTTATATAATGTGCTTAAATCACCGATTAAATCTTTTAAGACTTTTAGATGTGGTAAAGGATAAATATCAATATCTCCATCCAGTTCAGAATGGGACTTCGTGCATGCTAAACCATTTTTTCCATTCATATTCATCGCACAAGATCCACAAACTCCATGGGCACAAGATCTTCTGTAAGCTATAGAAGGATCTATTTCATTTTTTATTTTGTTTAAAACATCAAGGACTTTAGATGAACAATTATCCATATCAACTTCGTAAGTATCAAGTCTTGGATTTTCATTTTTAGATGGATCCCATCTATAAATATTTATTTTTCTAATATTTTTTGAACCTGTTTTATCTTTATAATATTGACCTTTTTCTACCTTTGAGTTTGCAGGTAAATTTAATTGAACCATTAATACACTCTTTCCTGTGGAGGAAAATATTGTACATCATTTGTAAGTGTTGATCTATGAACAGGTCTATAATTAATTTTAGTTTTTGAACCATTACACCAAGAAAGAGTGTGTTGCATATAATTCTCATCATCTCTTTTTGGAAAATCTTCTCTTGCATGAGCTCCTCTGCTTTCTTTTCTATGATACGCAGAGTCCATTGTAGTTATTGCTTGTCTTATTAAGTTATCAAATTCTAGTGTTTCAACTAAATCAGTATTAAAGATTAATGACTTATCTTTTACAGAAAGAGAGTCCATTCCATCATAAGGTTTTCTAATTTCATCAACGCCCTCCTTTAATGTTTTCTCAGTTCTAAATACAGCACATTTTGATTGCATCGTTTTTTGCATTGAAAGTCTCAGTTCAGATGTTGGATTTGAGCCCTCTGAGTTTCTTAATTTGTCAAATCTATCTAAACACCTTTCCGTTTCATTTTTATCAATTTCTTCGTGCTTCATTCCAGGCTTTACTAACTCTGCAGCTCTTTTCGCTGCCGCTCTTCCAAAAACTACTAAATCTATTAATGAGTTTGAACCTAATCTATTTGCGCCATGAACAGAAACACATGCTGCTTCTCCAATAGCCATTAACCCAGGTACAGTTTTTTCAGATCCATTTAATGTTAAAACTTCTGCTTTATAATTTGTTGGTATTCCACCCATATTATAATGCACTGTAGGTACTACTGGTATAGGTTCCTTAGTTACATCAACATTTGCAAATAATTTAGAAGCCTCTGATATTCCTGGAAGTCTCTCATCTATAACTTTTGGATCCAAATGATCAATGTGAAGATGAACATGATCTTGTTCTTTTCCAATACCTCTACCCTCATTAATTTCTACTGCAATTGATCTACTTACAACATCTCTAGATGCTAAATCTTTTGCTTTAGGAGCATAACGCTCCATAAATCTTTCTCCTTTTGAATTTACTAGATAACCACCTTCACCTCTTACACCTTCGGAAATTAATGTTCCATGACCATATATTCCCGTTGGATGAAATTGTACAAATTCCATGTCTTGTAAAGGTAATCCAGCTCTCAGAGCCATGGCATTACCATCTCCAGTACAAGTATGAGCTGAAGTAGCTGAGTAATACACTTTTCCATAACCCCCTGTTGCTATAATAGTTGTGTGGGATCTAAATCTATGAATTGTTCCATCATTGAGGTTCCAAGCAATTATACCTTTGCATGCTCCATCTTTCATTATTAAATCTAGCGCAAAGTATTCAATAAAAAATTCGGTATTATGTTTTAAAGCTTGTCCATACAATGTGTGAAGTATTGCATGTCCAGTTCTATCTGCTGCTGCACATGTTCTTTGAACTGTTTCATTTCCATAGTTTTTTGTCATACCTCCGAAAGGTCTTTGATAAATTTTTCCTTCTTCAGTTCGACTAAATGGAACACCATACTTTTCTAATTCAAGAACAGCAGCTGGTGCTTCTTTACATAAATATTCGATAGAATCCTGGTCACCTAACCAATCAGCACCTTTGACTGTGTCATACATGTGCCATCTCCAGTCATCTTCTCCCATATTTCCAAGTGCTGCAGAAATACCACCTTGGGCTGCAGATGTATGACTTCTTGTTGGGAATACCTTTGATACACATGCCGTTTTTAGACCAGCCTCACTTAGGCCAACAGCTGCTCTTAATCCAGATCCACCTGCACCTAAAACAACTACATCATATTCATGATCAATAATTTTGTACGCACTCATAACTATATATTAAATACTAAGATAATTATTATTAATGGAAATACTATAGCAAAGATATTTAATGATTTATTTGCGGCATTTTTGATTTTTTCGTCCTCGATATAATCTTCAAAAACCTCACTAATGCTTAAAGCTGAGAAAAAATATGCAAAAATCAAAAAAAGACTAAATAAGAACTTAGATGGTTGAGATGTTATGAATAAAAGTAATTCATCATAACCTTTGTCATAAACAGAAGCCAAATTTATAGAAAACCACAGCATTAATGGTAGTAAAATTGCAGAACTTACTTTTAGAAAAAGCCATTTCTTAGTTACAGATCCCATTAGATTAAGTGCCTTCCTATGAGGAAAATTATAACAGTAAGAGGAAATGATCCAATCAGAACTATTAATCCAGTTACTTTTGTAGTTTTTTGCTCAAATCCGTAGCCTAAATCCATGATCAAATGCCTTATTTCACTGAGCATTTGAAATGTAAAAGACCAAATAATTCCCAAACAAACAAATTTACCAACTAAAGATGACAAGAAAAAATTAGTAAATACATAATTTTCCTCTCCTAATAATAAAGATGCTATCCAAATACCTATCAAAGTTATGGTGAAAAAGTTTATTATACCAGTTATTCTGTGTGATATTGAAACTAACGAAGAGATGTGCCAATTATAAATTTGTATATGTGGCGATATTGGATTTTTATTTTCCATAAAAATCTTTTTCTACTAAAGCCTCCGCAATTTCAACTGCATTAAGTGCAGCACCTTTTAATAAGTTATCAGAAACAATCCATAAATTAATTGAATTTGGTTGAGAAGAATCCTCACGAATTCTTGATATGAATGTTTCAAATTTGTCTTCAGCTTCAACAGGCGTAATGTATCCTCCATCTTTTTGCTCGTCAACTACCTTGCATCCTGGTGATGATGATAAAACATTTCTTATTTCTTCTAAGTCATGTTTTTTGTTAAATTCAACATTCACACTTATGGAGTGAGAAACAAGAACAGGGATTCTTACACAAGTTGATGTTATATTAATTTTACTATCTAAAATTTTTTTTACCTCATCATGATTTTTTTGCTCTTCTTTTGTGCTTCCATTTTCAAGAAAACTATCAATATGTGGTATAGCATTAAAAGCAATTTGCTTAGTAAAATTTTTTGACTCAACATCTTTATTTTCCAAGACTTCTTTAGTTTGGGATATAAGTTCATCCATTCCTGCCTTACCTGCTCCTGATACAGATTGATAAGTTGATGCAACTATTCTTTTTACATTATACAAATCATGTAATGGTTTGAGAGCTACAACTATTGGTATTACTGAACAATTGGCATTTGCTATAATATTCTTGTTTTTAAATTTAGATAATTCTTTGGAATTTACCTCTGGAACAATTAAAGGAATTTCTGGATCTTTTCTAAAGAATTTTGAATTATCAATTACAATTGTTTTTTCTGCTGCGATCGGTGCCCATTTTTCAGCAATTGAAGAACCAGCTGCAAAAAAAGCAATTTTTACTTTTGAGAAATCAAATTGTTCTAAATTACTAACAGTATGCTCTTTTCCTAAAAAATTAATTTTTTTTCCTTCACTATTTGAAGACGCAACTAAGTAAGCCTCTGTTATTGGAAAGTTTTTTTTTTCCAAAACTTCTATTAATTTTCGACCTACGTTTCCTGTCGCTCCTACTATTGCTATATTCATGATATTTTAAAGTTTTATACTAAATGAAAGGTAAATCACAAACTTTTCCATCAAAATCAGAGCCATTTATGTTGATTTTAAAGGATTTCGAAGTCCCAAAGTGTGGTTTGTTAATCATTGCAATCCCAATTACTTGTTTAAAAGTTGGATTGTAACAACCAGATCTTAATTCTCCAATTACATTATTATCTTCGTCTACTAGATCCATTGAGCCATTAACACTTATTTCCTTGGCATCAATTTTTACTCCCATAAGTTTTTTTTTAATTCCTTCAGCTTTAATTTTTTTTAGTTTTTCTTTACCTAAGAAATCAACATCACTATCTATATTTACATACTTATCAAAACCACACTCATATGGATTGTCTCCATTATCCATGTCATTTCCATGAGAGAGTAAGCCACTTTCAATTCGTTCGATTAAATTAGGGCCTCCTGGCTGAACATTAAATTCTTTACCAATTTCAAATAGATGATCATATAATTTTAAACCGGAGTCATTGTGTTCAACATAAATTTCATAACCACCTTGTTTAGACCATCCAGATCTCGCAATTAAATGTTTATCGCCACCAAATTCAAAATAATCAAAACCGAAAAATTTAAGATTTGCGATTTTTTCCCCAAAAATTTTTTCCATTAATTTAAATGACTTTGGACCTTGTACTGCCATAATATCAACATCAGGTTCAATAATCTTAACGTCAAAATTTTTTCCAATTGCTAATCCTTTTGCAAATAAAATTACATCTGTATCAGCTATTGAAATCCACCACTTATTTTCATTAAACTTCAAAACAACTGGATCATTAATTAAACCAGCATTATCATCTATGATTGGACAATAATAACATCTTCCCTCTTTTGATTTTGATAAATCTCTACAAGTCATCAACTGGACCAATTTTGCAGCATCTTTTCCTGTGATTTCAACTTGTCTTTCAGCAGCCACATCCCAAATTTGAACATTTTCTTTTAAGTGATGATAAGAGTCTTCTACTGAGCCGAATGCTGCTGGGAGTAACATATGATTATAAATACTGTAAGCAGTTACACCTTGTTTTTCAATTCTAGAGGTGTACGGTGTGCCTCTAAGCCTTCTTGATTTTGCTATTAAAAAAGTTTTCATTTTTTTTTGAGCATTACTGCCATCTTATTTGATTTTTGTAAAGAAACTATATTAGTTTAATTCTTTGGCTTGTTTTCTCAGTTCAAATTTTTGAATCTTTCCAGTGGATGTCTTTGGTAGCTGAGCAAACACAACCTTCTTAGGAAGTTTAAATCCAGCAAGAGTTTCTCGGCAAAATTTAATAATTTCTTCCTCTGAGCTTGATTTTCCTTCGATTAATTCAACAAAAGCACAAGGTGTTTCACCCCATTTTTCATCTGGTTTTGCTACAACAGCTGCCAGTGATACAGCAGGATGTTTTGAAATCGTATTTTCTATCTCAATAGATGAAATATTTTCCCCACCTGAAATTATAATATCTTTTGATCGGTCTTGTATTTTTATGTAACCACTTGGATGAGTTACAGCTAAGTCTCCAGAATGAAACCATCCTCCATCCATTGATTTCTCTGTCGCTTCCTTATCTTTAAAATAACCCTTCATCACTACATTTCCTCTAATCATAATTTCACCCATTGTTTTTCCATCATGAGGAACAGGCTTCATGGTTTCTGGGTCCATTACAATAACACCTTCTGTATTGGGATACCTTACACCTTGTCTTGCTCTAATTTCATTTTGATTATTTTGATCTAATTCATCCCATTCTTGATTCCAAGCACACTGCAAAATATGACCATAGGTTTCCGTTAGACCATATACGTGCATTACTTCAAAGCCTAACTTTTGCATTTTTTCGAAAATTATACTCGGAGGAGGGGCACCTGCTGTTAATACATACACTTTTCTTTTTAACTCTTTTTGCTGATCCTGAGGTGCATTAGCCAACATGTTTAAAACTATTGGTGCTCCACCAAAATGAGTAACTTCATATTTATCAATTAATTCAAATATCTTTTTTACATCAATATTTCTCAGACAAATTACTCGACCATGTATCATTGACATTGTCCAGGGATAGCACCAGCCATTACAATGAAACATTGGTACTGTGTACAGAAAATTTAATTGATTAGGCATGTTCCATGCAACTGCACTTCCAGTTGCCATTAAATATGATCCTCTATGATGATAAACAACTCCTTTTGGATTACCAGTTGTTCCAGAAGTATAACCTAATGCTATAGCTTGCCACTCATCTTTTGGCGTTTTCCATTTAAAATTTTCATCTCCAGAATTTAAAAACTCCTCATATTCCAAAGATCCTATATTTTTTGAATCGGTTAACTTTGCATCTTTATCATCTATATCAATTATAGTAATTTTTGAATTAACTTCTTCTAAAGCTTTTTTTACTACGTCATGAAATTGTCTATCTACAATTAGCACCTTCGCTTCACTGTGATTTAAAATATAACTAATAGTTTTTGAGTCTAGTCTTGTATTAATCGCATTAATAACTGCTCCAACCATTGGAATGGAATAATGCGCTTCGAATATTTCAGGTGTGTTAAATGCTAAAACAGATACCGTATCACCTGTTTTAATTCCCAATTTATTTAATGCACTAGCAAACTTAATACATCTTTTGTAAACTTCACTCCAAGTGTATTTCCTACTTTCATAAACTACTGCTTCGTAGTTTGGATAAATATCTTTTGCTCTTTCTAGAAATGATAAAGGGGTTAAAGGAACATAATTGGCTTCGTTTTTATCCAAATTTGTTTCATAAGGGTTCATTCTAATTAAATTTGTAATTCATAATATAATTACTTCCAGTTGTTGCAGTAATGTAACTACTTTCTATCCTAGGGAGCACTCTATTAAAGAAAAAGTTGGCAGTTTGGATTTTGTCTTCATAAAAATCTTTATTACTCTCATATTCTTTAAAAGAAACTTCTAGAACTTTTAACCAAGCATGCCCAGTTGCAACTAAACCAAGAACTTTTAAATAGTCATTACATGCTCCACTTGCATCTTCTGGAGAATTTTTTATTTTTTCTTTCATCCAATCAGTAAATTTTGACAAAATATCAAGATGATAGTTAAGTTGTTTTACAAAAGGCTCAACCTTTTTGTCAGTAATTTTAATCTCATCTTTAACCAAGTTTAGATAGTTTTCAATAATATCACCATTTTTGTTGATTAATTTTCTGAAGACTAAGTCAGCAGCCTGAACTGAATTTGTTCCCTCGTAAATAGGTGTAATTCTATTGTCTCTGTAGAATTGTTCAATACCTTGATCTTTCGTAAATCCATATCCTCCATGAATTTGCATTGCTTCACTTGTTATTTCCATTGCATTGTCCGTGAAAAGCGATTTAACAACTGGAGTCATTAATGAAACAAGATCTGAAGCTTCTTGTTTTATTTTTTCATCAGAATGATTTAAGCTAACTTCAATTTGTTGAGACAGCCAGAAACTCAAGGCTCTTTGTCCCTCTATCATAGACTTCATGCTCAAAAGTGACCGTCTAATATCAACGTGATCAATAATAAAATCTGCACCATTATTTGATTTTGAATTAAATGCCTTACCTTGTTTTCTTTCTTTGGCGTAAGTAAGGGAATTTTGGTATGCAATTTCAGAAATACCTAAACCTTGTATCCCAACAATAATTCTCTCCAAATTCATCATTGTGAACATAGAGTTAAGGCCTTTATTTTTAGGTCCAATCATATAACCAACGGCATCATCAAAATTTAACACGCATGTTGCAGATCCTTTAATGCCCATTTTGTTTTCTATTGAACCTGTTGAAACTCCATTTCTTGGCCCAACTGATCCATCTTTATTTAAAACAAATTTTGGAACTAAAAATAAACTTATACCTTTTGTTCCTGCTGGTGAGTCTGTTGATCGAGCTAATACTAAATGAATAATATTTTCTGTTAAATCTTGATCACCAGAAGTAATAAAAATTTTTTGACCACTAATTTTATAAGTTCCATCATTTTGATCTACTGCTTTAGTTTTTAAAAGACCTAAGTCTGTTCCACATACTGGTTCTGTTAAACACATTGTGCCGCTCCATTTACCTTCAACCATCTTAGGTAAATAAGTATTTTTTATTTCATCATCAGCGTGCCTTAACAAACAGTTATATGCTCCGATAGTCAATTCACTGTAAAGTTTGAAAGATAAACTTGCAGATGATAACATTTCATCAAAGAAAGTGCTTACTGTTTTAGGCATTCCTTGACCACCATATTTCGGATCACAAGATAAAGAAATCCATCCATCTTCTATAAATTTTTGATAAGCCTCCTTATATCCTGGAGGTGTTCTAACCACGCCATTTTCTAAAACAGCTGGCGTTTCATCTCCACTTTTTGCAAGAGGTAAGATTAAGTTTTGAGTAATTTTTGCTGCTTCATCTAAAATATCTTTAACTAATTCTGTGTTAACTTCTTTATATTTTTCAATTTCATTATATTTTTTATTGTTCCTCAATTTATCAAAGAGAAACATCATATCATCTACTGGTGCATTATAAGTTGGCATAGGTATACTTTAGAATAAATGTTTAATTATTGCAATTTTGAAATTATCGCATCTCCCATCACTGACGTTGATACTTCTTTCATTCCCTTTGAAATAATATCTTTAGTTCTAAGACCCTCATCAAGCACACCTTGAACAGCTTTTTCTAAACTATCTGCCTCTTTATCTAGGTCTAAAGAATATCTTAAAGCCATTGCAAAACTCAGTATTGTTGCTATTGGATTAGCAATACCTTGACCTGCTATATCAGGTGCTGATCCATGAACTGGCTCATATAAAGATCTCATATTACCGTTTTTATCTTTGGCTCCAAGGGACGCAGATGGTAAAAGCCCTAGAGAACCAGTCAACATTGCAGCTTCATCTGATAACATGTCGCCAAAAAGATTATCTGTTACTATCACATCGAATTGTTTAGGATTTCTAACTAACTGCATTGCACAGTTATCTGCCAGCATATGTTTTAATTCTACATCACTATATTCTTTTTCATGAATTGCTTGCACTTCTTCTTTCCATAATTGACCTGCCTCCATGACATTCGACTTTTCACAGGAAGTAACTTTATTATTCCTTTTTCTGGCTAGATCAAATGCAACACGGGCAACTCTCTCGATTTCACTAGTAGTATAGACATGAGTATTAATTCCTTTTCTTTCACCATTATCAATTGGTTTTATCCCTCGAGGTTCACCAAAGTAAATCCCACCCGTTAATTCCCTAACAAAAAGAATATCTAAATTAGAAACAAATTCAGGCTTTAAACTTGAGGCATCAACGAGTTGTTTAAAACAAATTGCAGGTCTCAAATTTGCAAATAATTTTAATTCTTTTCTTAATTTTAATAAAGCTCTCTCTGGTTTTTTTGAAAAATCAATATTATCCCATTTTGGTCCACCAACAGCACCCAATATTACTGCAGCGCTTTCTTGTGCCTTGTAAAAAGCTTCATCAGTTATTGGAGTTCCATGTTTATCATAAGCAGCACCTCCAACCAAATCTTGGTCAATTTCAAAATCCAAGGATTTATTTGAGTTGAACCATTCAATTATTTTTTTGACTTCAGCAATTACCTCGGGTCCGATACCATCCCCTGGTAATAATAAAATTTTTCTTTTTTTAATTTTAATCATTAAATATCCAAGGTTTTGCCTCTTTAATTTTATTTTCGTATGAAACTATTTTTTCAGATTTTTCTAAAGATAACGCAATGTCATCTAATCCCTCTATTAGACATTTTTTCTTAAATTGATCTATTTCAAATTTTATTTCTTTATTACCAAAACTTATTGTTTGCTCAGGCAAATTTACAGAAATTTCCTCTTTTCTATTCGAGTACTCTGAAATTTCTTTGATTTGATCCTCTGAAATTGTAATTGGGAGAATACCATTCTTAAAACAGTTATTATAAAATATATCTGCATAACTTGAACTAATTACACAAGTTATTCCAAAATCCATTAAAGCCCAAGGAGCATGTTCTCTAGAAGAGCCACATCCAAAATTCTTTCCTGCAATTAAAATTTTAGAATTATTATACGGACTATTATTTAAAATAAAGTCATCTATCTCTTTACCACTTTGGTCATATCTCATTTCAAAAAATAAATTTTTTCCTAGTCCAGTTCTTTTTATAGTTTTTAAAAACTGTTTAGGAATTATCATGTCTGTATCTATATTTACGATAGGTAGATAAGCTGGAACACTTTTTATTGAGATAAATTTATTCATTTAATTTTGGTATTTTCTAACATCATCTAAGTTTCCAGAAATTGCAGCTGCTGCAGCCATTGCTGGACTAACTAAATGTGTTCTACCACCTCTTCCCTGTCTACCCTCAAAATTTCTATTAGAGGTAGATGCACATCTCTCTTCAGGTTTAAGCTTATCCGCATTCATTGCTAGACACATTGAACAGCCTGGCTCTCTCCATTCAAAGCCTGATTCTAAAAATATTTTATCCAGACCCTCTTGCTCTGCTTGTTCTTTAACTAAACCAGAACCTGGAACAATCATTGCATGTACATGTGATGCAACTTTTTTATCTTTTAATATTTTAGCTGCCTCTCTTATATCTTCTATTCTCCCGTTGGTGCAGCTTCCTATAAAAACTTTATCAATCTTAATATCTTGAATATTTGTATTTGGTTTTAATCCCATATAATTTAATGATCTGTTAATTGAATTTTTTCTATCTGGGTCAGTTTCACTTTCAGGATTGGGAACTTTACCGTCTATTTCAACCACATCCTGGGGAGATGTTCCCCAAGTTACCATTGGTTTAATTTGAGATCCATCTAAAGTTAATTCTTTATCAAAGTTTGCGTCCTTATCAGATTTCAATGTATGCCAATATTCCAAAGCTTTTTCCCAGTTTTCTCCTTTTGGTGACATTGGTTTACCTTTTAAATATTGAAATATCTTTTCATCTGGTTGAATTAGTCCTGCTCTTGCCCCACCTTCAATCGTCATGTTGCAAATCGTCATTCTTTGTTCAACACTTAGATTAGATATAAGGTTACCAGCATACTCAATCACATAACCAGTACCACCAGCCGTTCCTATTTTTCCAATTATCTGCAGGATGACATCCTTTGATGTTACGCCAATAGGTAATGAACCATTTACGCTAATTCTAAAGTTTTTTGATTTTTTTTGAACTAAAGTTTGTGTTGCTAAAACGTGTTCTACTTCTGAAGTTCCAATACCAAAAGCTAAAGCTCCAAATGCTCCATGAGTTGCAGTATGACTATCACCACAGACAATAATATTTCCAGGCTGTGTAAAACCTTGTTCAGGCCCTATGATATGGACAATGCCTTGTCTTTTATCATCCATTCCAAAAATCTCTACTCCAAATTCCTTACAGTTTTTGTTCAAAGTTTCAACTTGAATTCTCGAGTCTTCATCTGCGATACCTTTTGACCTGTCAGTTGTTGGAACATTATGATCTGCAACAGCAAGAGTTAGTTTAGGGTGTCTTACTTTTCTGTTTGAATTTCTTAATCCTTCAAATGCTTGAGGGCTTGTAACTTCATGAATCAAATGTCTATCTACAAACAAAAGTGATGTACCATCAGGTTGTTCATCAACTAGATGATCGTTCCAAATTTTATCGTAAGTTGTAAAAGGCATTTAGAAAAAAATTATTTTTTCTGTTCTTGATTTTCTTTCGGTTCTTCTGTTTTTACAGGCTCTGCTTTAACTTCTTCTTTAGGAGCTTCTGCTTTAACTTCTTCTTTAGGAGCTTCTGTTTGAGGATCAGTTGATTGCATTACGTTTTCCTCAGTAACTTCATTAATTTTAGTTTCTAAATCAATACCAATAGTCTTCTTAATTTTTTCTGCTATTCTAGCGGATTTACCAGTTCTATCTCTTAGATAGTATAATTTTGCTCTTCTTACTTTTCCTGATCTTACAACTTTTATTGTATCTACAATTGGGCTGTATAATGCAAAAGTTCTTTCTACTCCTTCACCAAAAGAAATTTTTCTAACAGTAAATGATGAATTGATGTCTCTACTCTTTTTTGCGATACATACACCTTCAAAATATTGAATTCTGTCTCTTTTACCCTCTGTTATCCTAACTCCAACTTTAACGATATCTCCAGGAAAAAAATCAGGATGTTTTCTCTCAGAAATAATCTTGTTTAAATTTGATCTGTTTATTTCTTCAATATTTTTCATTTCAATTTTTCTTATATTTTTGCCATAAGTCTGGTCTTCGGTCGCGTGTTATAGCCTCAGATTGAGATAAACGCCAGTCTTTAATTTTGGCGTGATCACCTGAAATCAGCACATTTGGGACCTTTTTTTCCTCCCAAACTTGAGGTTTTGTGAATTGCGGATATTCAAGAAGGCCATTCTCAAAACTCTCATCTCTTGAGGAATTAATATTACCTAGAA
>CACKUZ010000005.1 GCA_902603475.1 uncultured Pelagibacteraceae bacterium | reverse complement strand
CTATCAAGGAGTAAAAGTGAGTTTAACTAGAATATACGGTTTATTTTTAAGACATTTTTATTTAATCACTAGATCGTTTCCTCGAATATTAGATCTAGTTTACTGGCCATCTATTCAAATTACATTATGGGGATTTATATCTAATTTTTTTGCAACACATACAACTTATTACAATAATGCAGTTGGTGTAATCCTTACTTGCGCAATTCTTTATGATTTTTTGTTTAGGACAAGTATTGGCTTCAATATGCTTTTTTTAGAGGAAATTTGGAGTAGGAATTTCACTAATCTCTTCATAGCGCCAATGAGAATTGGCGAGATTTTAACTTCACTTGTCATAACTGCATTGATAAGATCTTTAATTGGCCTTGTTCCTGCAATTTTACTTACATCTCCACTTTTTGGAATTTCAATTTTAGATTTAGGAATATTTTTATTTTTTCTTTTTTTAAGTCTTTATATTTTTGGAATCACGCTTGGTATTTTAGTTTCGTCAGGTTTGCTTCGATTTGGTCCATCATTTGAAAATATTGCATGGTCAACAATGTTTTTGCTAGCACCCTTTGGATGTATTTATTATCCAATAGAAACTCTTCCAGAAATATTTCAAAAAATAGCGTACGTTCTTCCATTAGTTTATATATTTGAAGAAGCTAGAAATATTTTGATTAATCAAACAGTTAATATCGAAAATGTTTATTATGCATTAATGTGGAACGCTTTTTATTTCTTTCTCTCAATTGCTTTATTTTATTATTCGTTCAATGCTGCAAAAAATAAAGGGACTTTAATTAATATGGGTGAATAATGGTGCGCCCGCAAGGAGTCGAACCCTGAACCTCCAGAGCCGAAATCTGGCGCTCTATCCAGTTGAGCTACAAGCGCATATTATATAATTATATCAGTATGAAAAATATTATAAATATAAAAGTTAAAAATAAAGAAAAAAATTTAAGGATAGATATTTTATTATCTAATCAGGATAATAAATTAAGTAGGTCAAGAGTAAAAAGTTTAATTTTAGAAAATAAATTAAAAATTAATAATGTTATCATTACTGATCCCTCTAAGAAAATTAAATTGAATGATGAAATTTATTTTGAGATTTCAGAACCAGAAAAAGAGACTCTTAAACCATTTAAATATCCTCTTGATATTGTCCACGAAGATAATGATTTAATAGTTATAAATAAATCTGCAGGAATTTCTATGCATCCTGGGCCAGGAAATTATGACAACACAATTGTAAATGCATTGATAAATTATGATAGTAGAAATTTATCAAATATTGGAAACGAACTAAGACCTGGAATTGTACACAGGATAGACAAAGATACATCTGGATTAATAGTTGTTGCTAAAAATAATATTTCACATGAAAATTTATCAAAACAATTTTCAGATCATTCTATTACAAGAGTTTACCTAGCTTTAGTCTGGGGTATGATAAGACCTCAAAATGGAAAAATAGAAACTTTTATTACTCGAAGTTCAAGAAACAGACAAATGATGGAAGTATCGTCTAAGAAAGGAAAAAAGGCGGTGACCAATTATAAAACTTTAGAAATATTTAAGCATGAAAAAATTCCAACATTTAGTCTTGTTGAATGTAAACTAGAAACTGGAAGAACACACCAAATAAGAGTTCATTTGTCTTACAAAGGTAATAATATTTTAGGTGATAAAAAATATAAAAAAAAGTATAAAAAATTTATAGGTATAGATAGTGAGCTTGAAGATAGTATAACTACACTTAATAGGCAATTTTTACATGCGAAAACTATTGGCTTTAATCATCCCAATAATAATGTAAGACTTGAATTTAAATCAAAATTGCCATCAGATTTAAATCAAATCTTAAAAAAACTAAGAAAAATCAAGTAATAAAAGGATTGTAAAAATTTATTTATTTAATAAATAAATACTTCGAATGAATAAAAATACATACAATTTACCAGCACTTTCAAATGAAGGTGGATTAGCAGCGTACCTTGCTCAGATAAAGAAATTTCCAATGCTTGCAGCTGAAGAAGAGTATATGTTAGCTAAAAATTGGCAATCAACTGGAAATATTAAATCAGCAGAAAAACTTGTAACAAGTCATTTGAGATTGGTTGCGAAGATAGCAATGGGTTATAAAGGTTACGGTTTACCTCTTAACGAGATGATATCTGAAGGAAATGTGGGATTGATGCAGGCTGTAAAAAAATTTGAGCCAGAAAAAGGTTTTAGACTTGCAACTTATGCAATGTGGTGGATTAAAGCTTCAATACAAGAATATATATTAAGATCATGGAGTTTAGTAAAAATAGGAACCACGACAGCACAGAAAAAACTTTTTTTTAACCTAAAAAAAATTAAAAACCAAATAGCTCCTCGATCAGAAGGAGATCTAAGAAAAGAACATGTTCAGGATATTGCTAAGAGACTTTCAGTAAGTGAAAGTGAAGTTGTTTCAATGAATAGAAGACTTTCAGGAAAAGAACAATCCTTAAATGCACCAATAGGTGAAGATGGAGATGAGTGGCAAGACTGGGTAGTTGATAATGAAATGGATCATGAATTAAAAATCGCTCAAAAAGATGAGATGGAACAAAGAAAAGATTTACTTCAAGACTCAATTAAAATTTTAAATGAAAGAGAAAAAAAGATTTTATATTCAAGAAGATTAACTGATAATCCTATAACTTTAGACGAGCTAAGTAAAAAGTATAAGATAAGCAGAGAAAGAGTAAGACAAATAGAAAATAAAGCTTTTGAAAAGCTTCAACAACACATGCTTAACTCTGCTAAATCAAAAAACTTATTGCCAGCAAACTAAAGGTTAAAAGGATCTTTAATTAAAATTGTATCATTTCTCTCTGGACTAGTTGAAATACTTGAAATTCTGGCCTCGACAAACTTTTCTAATTCTTTAATATAATTTTTTGCATTTTCCGGCAGCTCTTCAAATTTTTTTATACCCACTGTTGAAGATTTCCAACCTTTAAAAGATTTATATATTGGTTTAGCTACAAATTGGTCATCTACTGAAGCTGGGAGGTAATCATATTTTTTACCATTTATCTCATAAGCGATGCACATTTTAATTTCATCTAGTTGATCTAGCACATCTAGTTTAGTTAAGGCAATTCCATCAATTCCTGAAATTTTTAGAGTTTGTCTTACAAGGACGCCATCAAACCAACCACATCTTCTCTTTCGACTTGTCACAGTTCCAAATTCTTTTCCTCTTGTTCCAAGTAATTCACCAATTTCATCTGTCAGTTCTGTCGGGAAAGGACCTTCACCAACTCTTGTAGTATATGCTTTTGTAATGCCTAAAACATAATTAATAGAGTTAATACCACAGCCTGATCCAGTCGCTGCAGAGGAAGCGACAGTATTAGAAGAGGTTACAAATGGGTAAGTACCATGATCAACGTCTAAAAGAACTCCTTGAGCTCCTTCAAATAATATTTTTTTATTTTCAGATTTAAATTCATCTATTTTTTTCCATACTGGCTGTGAAAATTTAAGTATTTGTGGCGCAATATTTAATAGATCATTTTTTAATTGTTCTTTTTTAAATTCATGTTTTCCTAAACCTTTTCTTATAGCATTATGATGATTTAATACTACATCTAATCTTTTATCCAAATTATTTTCTGATGAAAGGTCCATTACTCTTATTGATCTTCTACCAATCTTATCCTCATATGCTGGTCCTATTCCTCTTCTTGTAGTCCCTATTTTGGATTTGCCTGCTGCGTCTTCTCTGATCTCATCCATTTCTTTATGAAATGGTAAAATAAGAGTCGCTGCTTCAGATAAGATTAAATTTTTAGAATTAACTTCTACATTTTTAGATTTAATTTCATCAATCTCCTCTAATAACGCCCATGGATCAACCACTACTCCATTTCCAATAATAGATATTTTATTTTTCCTAACTATTCCTGATGGCAAAAGTCTTAATTTATAAACTGTACCATCTATAACAAGTGTGTGGCCTGCATTATGACCACCTTGAAATCTTACTATTACATCTGCTTCGCTTGATAGCCAATCAACAATTTTACCTTTTCCTTCATCTCCCCATTGCGAACCGACTACAACTACGTTTTTCATCTAAAATTTTTTTTAATTTGAATACTATTTAAATGGTTTACAGGACCGTGACCTTTCCCTAAATTTGGTTGTGTTCTTAATGAATGATTTACATATTTAATTGCCATTTCACAAGATTTCTTTAAAGTTTTTCCACATGAAAAGTATGCAGTTATAGCACTGGAAAGGGTACAACCAGTTCCATGGCTATTTTTTGTATTTATTTTCTTATTTTTAAAGATTGTAATTTCTTTTTTATTAATAAATACGTCTTGAATATTTTTATAATTTAAATGACCACCTTTAATTAGGACATTTTTTGCACCTAATTCTATAAGATAGTTGCCTGCTGAAATTACATCCTGGATAGTTGAAATCTTTGAATTGGTTAAAACTTCAGCTTCAGGTATATTAGGTGTAACTAAGTCTACCTTGGATAAAAGTTTGTTTTTTAATATTTTAATAGCTGGGTCATTAATTAATTTTTTTCCACCCTTAGCCATCATCACAGGATCTAATATTATTTTTTTTGCTTTTATCTTTTTCAGGGATTTTATTACTGAATTTATAACATCTTTTGAATGGAGCATTCCTATTTTAATAGCGTCTGGCTTAATATCTCTTGCTGTAAATTCAATCTGATTAGAAATTTCTTTACTGTTCAAAGGAATAATTGACTTAACACCAGTTGTATTTTGAGATGTTATTGCAGTTATAGCTGTCATGGCATATGAACCAAGTGATGTAACCGTTTTAATGTCTGCTTGTATACCTGCACCTCCAGAAGAGTCTGAACCAGCAATAATTAAAATTTTAGATTTTATTTTCAAGTTAGATAATTGATTTTTTTACAATATTAATACATTTCGAAAGCATAGTTCTATCTACAGTTTCACACATTATTCTTACTACTGGCTCTGTTCCAGATTTTCTTACTAACATTCTTCCTTTTCCCTTTATTAAACTATTTGCTTTTTTAATTGCATTTTTGCACTTCAGATTATTGATTATCGATTTATCTTTTACTTCAACATTTTCTAATTTTTGAGGAGTGGGTATGAAATTTTTAAATATTTGACTCGCTTTTTTACCTTTCCTCATAGAAAAGAGGATTTCTAATGCTACTAATAAACCATCACCAGTAGTTGCGAATTTACCAAGGATAATATGACCAGATTGCTCTCCCCCCAAGTTAAAATTTTTTTTCTGCATTAATTCTTTTACATATCTATCACCAACTTTAGATCTTAAGAACTTTATTTTTTTTTTTGTAAAAAAATTTTGTAATCCATAATTGGACATTAAAGTACCTACAACACCTCCTTTTAAAATTTTTTTTCTATTCCACCTTTCCCCTAGCATTGCTATAATTTTATCACCATCTATAATACTACCCTTTTCATCACAAATAATTATTCTGTCTGCATCACCATCTAAAGAAATTCCAATGTGAGATTTATTTTTTTTTGTATGATATTGAATTTTATTTGGATATGTAGAGCCACATTTATGATTAATATTAAATCCATTAGGGGAAGTTCCTATTTCGTGAACTACGGCACCCAATGATCTAAATAATTGTGGTCCTACTTTATATGCAGCACCATTAGCACAATCAATTGTAATCCTTAAACCTCTTAAATTAAATTGTTTAGGAAAATTTTTTTTTATTATTTCTATGTATTTTTTCGATCCACTTTCCAATCTTTTAACTCTACCTAATATTTCAGGATTTGCTAATTTTCTAGATATCTTGGAGTCAATTAATTTTTCTATTTTTTTTTCTATTTTGTCAGACAATTTTAATCCATCTGGTCCAAAAAGTTTTAAACCATTATTATCATGAGGATTGTGAGATGCTGTAATCATAATTCCCATATTAGCTCTCATTTTTTTTGTAAGCATTGCAAGACCATTTGTTGGTAATGGACCAAAAGTGAAAACGTGCATTCCAGCTGATGTTAAACCAGATACTAATGCTGGTTCCAGTGTATATCCAGATAACCTTGTATCTTTTGCAATTATTGCTATCTGCTTAGTTTTTTTTAGGTTTTTAAAATATGTACCGGCAGCCAAACCAAACTTAAAAAACATGTCACCATTTATTTTATCTCCATTTACCTTTCCTCTTATTCCATCTGTACCAAAATATTTTTTTATCATTATTTAAAATTTATTTTTTTAAAAACTTTAATTCCTTGGTTAACTTCATTAACATCATGAATTCTAAGTATTTGTACTCCTTGTAACATACTAAAGATACTTGAAGATACAGTCCCACCTATTCTCTCTATGCTATCATTATGTCCAGATATATCTTTTATAAATTTCTTTCTTGAAATTCCCAACATTACTGGCAATCCTAAGGAATGAAAAATGGAAATATTATTTATGAGGGTAATATTATGTTTCATATTTTTACCAAATCCTATTCCTGGATCTAAAATAATGTGATTGTGTTTAATTCCTTTTTTTCTTATTAATTTCAATTTATCTTCAAAATAGTCATAAATATCCAGCAAAACATTTTTATAACTTGGTTTTTTTTGCATAATTTTTGGGGAACCTTTCATGTGATGGACAACAAAAGGTAATTTAGTATTTTTTAAAAAATTAATTGTTTCCTTGTCATAGCTTAGGCCAGAAACATCGTTAATAAGATCTAGTTTATATTTGATAGCTTTTTTCATTACAAAACTTTTTCTCGTATCTAAAGAAACAAATATCTTTTTTGATTTAAAATAGTTCATCACTTTATTTACTCTATGCCACTCTTCCGTTTCAAGAATTTCTTTAGATCCTGGTCTTGTAGACTCACCTCCTACATCAATTATCTTTGCTCCATCAACTATTAATTTATTAATCTGTTTTATCGCTGAAATTTTTTTATTAAATTTACCACCATCAGAAAAGCTATCTGGTGTAATATTTATAATACCCATTAAGATTGGTAAATTATCAAATTTTAATTTAGGAATTTTTTTAGCCTTAGATATATTATTTATGTCAATTAAAACTTTTTTTTTAACCTTTGGTGGAAGATTATTAATGTTTTTTATATTTATTTTTTTTTTATTAGTCCTGGTAATTATTTCAATGGTATCGAAAGATAGTGATTTATTGCCACCAATAGGAATTGAATTTTTTTTTTTAACGTTTTCTCTAGATATTTTATTATAAAAAAAATTACACGCTCTTGTGTAATATTTCTGCATTAAATTTTAATGAACAATCTTTGGTTTCAAGCCCATTGAACCTAAAGCAGAACTTTGATCATCTTCTTCTACTTTTAAATCTTCTTTGTTTTTTGGATATAAATTTTTGTTTACTATGTCCTCAATTTCTTGACCCGTCAATGTTTCATAAGTAAGTAGAGCTTTTGCTAATTTATGTAAATCATCAATTTTTTCAGTCAATACTTTTTTTGCTCTATCATAACCCTGATCGACAAATTTTCTTATCTCAGTATCAACTTTTCTCGCCGTTTCTTCAGACATATTTTGTTGTCTTGCAACTGATCTTCCAAGGAAAACCTCTTCTTCATTTTCACCATAAGCAACTGGACCAAGCTCTTTGCTTAATCCTGCTCTCATAACCATAGCTCTTGCTCTTTTTGTAGCTTGCTCTATATCGCTCGCTGCACCTGTGGTAACTTTTTCATCTCCAAATATAATTTCCTCAGCAACTCTACCTCCCATTGCTATAGCCATTTGTGCATGTAGTTGTTCTCTTGTTTGAGACACTTCATCTCTTTCAGGAAGCTGCATTACCATCCCTAATGCTCTCCCTCTTGGAATAATTGTTGCTTTATGTATAGGATATGCTGCTTTTTCATTTATGGTTACTATTGCATGGCCAGCTTCATGATATGCAGTCAATTTCTTCTCTTCCTCACTCATTACCATTGATCTTCTTTCAGATCCCATCATTACTTTATCTTTTGCTTCTTCGAATTCCATATAGGTAACTATTCTTTTGTTTTTTCTTGCAGCTAATAATGCAGCTTCGTTTACTAGATTCGCTAGATCAGCACCAGAAAATCCTGGTGTTCCTCTTGCTATCGTTCTTAAATTTACATCTGGTGCCATTGATATTTTCTTAGCATGCACTTTTAATATTTTTTCTCTTCCAAGTAAGTCAGGATTAGAAACTACTACCTGTCTGTCAAATCTACCCGGTCTTAATAAAGCAGGATCAAGCACATCGGGTCTATTAGTTGCTGCAATTATTATTACACCTTCATTTGTATCGAAGCCGTCCATCTCTACAAGTAATTGATTAAGCGTTTGCTCTCTTTCATCGTTACCACCACCTAAGCCTGCGCCTCTACTTCTTCCCACAGCGTCAATCTCATCGATAAATATTATGCATGGTGAGTGTTTTTTACCTTGTTCAAACATATCTCGAACTCTTGAAGCTCCAACACCAACAAACATTTCTACAAAGTCTGATCCAGATATTGTAAAGAATGGTACTCCTGCCTCACCTGCTATGGCTCTTGCTAATAAAGTTTTACCTGTACCTGGAGGTCCAACTAAAAGACACCCACGAGGTATCTTTCCGCCTAGTCTACTAAACTTTTTAGGATCTTTTAAAAATTCTACAACTTCTTCAACTTCTTCCTTGGCTTCCTCAACCCCAGCAACATCGTTAAATGTCACTTTACCTTTTAATTCATTCATCATTTTGGCTTTTGATTTTCCAAAACCCATCGCTCCACCTTTGCCACCTTGCATCTGTCTCATAAAAAATATCCAAACGGCAATTAAAAGAAGCATTGGGAACCAGGATAAGAGTATCCCAAATAACGAAGGCATTTTTTCTTCTAATGGGCTAGCTGAGATACTGACACCTTTATCACTTAATTTTTGAATTAAATTAGGATCATCAGGAGCATAAGTGTTAAACATTTCTCCATTGGACATTACTCCTTTGATATTTTTTCCTTGAATTTCTACCTGAACTACTCTTCCGTTATCTACTTGTGTTAAAAACTCAGAAAATATTATGTTATTTTTCTGATTTACTGATCCCTGTGGATTCTTAAACATATTGTATAGTCCTACAGTCAAGATGACTATAACTGCCCACATAGCTAAGTTTCTGAAATTCATACCTATAAATTAAGAATTATTATCAATTTAACAAGTGTCAATTTGTGCCAATTTGGATGTATTCTAGCTTTTTTCTGGATAAATAACGACTGAATTCTGAATTTTTTGAATTATACATCCTGAAAGTGTTTTTTTTGAATAATTATTAATAGATCTTAAATATTTAATTAAGTTCTCAACCTTTGCGCCTCTAGCAAAATTGTCTTTTTTTCCAACTTTTTGAATCACTTCTGAAAATGATCTAAAGACTATTTCATCTGGTTGTCTGAGAAAATCAACTTTTAAAATAATTGTTTTTTTGGCTTTCAAGTAGCTTGAATTATCATTAATATTTTTTTGAACATAATAATCTATAGCATAATTACTTTTACTTAGATTATTAAGTGATAATTTAAAATTGTTAAATGTTAATCCATCTTGCTCTAAATTTGAAATTAATTTCCTCACTTTTACTCTTAAAAATTTATCATCTAGGTTAGAAGGATCATTAACATGAAAATTAAATGTTTTTTTAGAAATGTATATGAGATCTTTTTTAGGTATATCAATTAATGGCCTCAAAATAAAAATTGCGTCATCAAGCTTTACTTTAGATTTAATTTTACTAAATGAAATTAGGCCTTTTAAACCTGAACCTCTTAACAATCTTATAAAAAAATTCTCGATCAAATCATCTGAGTGATGTGCAGTTAAAATCATATCAATATTTTTGATTAAACTTTGTTTGATTATTAATTCGTATCTATTGTCTCTTGCAAAAGATTGAACGTTTGTTGATATTTTTCTTTTTTTTTTAATAGTAAGTATATTACTAGAAATTTGGAATGATTTTAGTTTTTTTTTTACTAAGTTGGCTTCCAGAGTAGAGTTCTTTCTCAATTTATGGTCTATGATAAAGAAGTAAACTTTTTTGTTATTTTCTAGAGAGTAACATTTAGCTAAAAATGATAATGCCATACTGTCTGCTCCTCCTGAAACAGCTACGCAAAAACAGTTTGGGGTGTTATGATTTGATAATTTTTTTTTAAAATGTAAATAAATTCTTTTTATTCTTGGATCATCTAGTTTTTTGTAATAAAAATTACGAATTTTCCTTTTTACACTCAAATTCTTTTTCTTCATAATACTTTGCTTTTTGAAGTACAGATTGAGTTGCATCTGGATATTGTTTTTTAACTCCAGCAATCATCAAGCATCCTTGATCTTTCTCTCCCATCTGAACCAATGATACTCCTAGTTTCAACAAATTTTCAGGAGCAATTTTACTTTTTGGATACTTTTGATAGCCTTCCAAATATGCGGTGGCGGCATCAGTATACATTTGCCTTATTCTATATGTTTCAGCATACCAATATTGTGCATTGCCAGACAATTCGTTGTCAGGATGAGTCAATACAAATTCTCTAAATGCTTTTTCAGCGCTAGTATAATCTCCAACTTTTAAAAAATTTCTTGCAAATTGATATTGCTCTTTAGGACTAGCATCAGGCAAAAGCTTTTCTTCTGCATTAAAAACTTCTGAGATTATTGTTTCGGTCTGCTCTACTGTCTCTATTACCTGAGTATCATCACTAGTAGTCATATCTTTGTAAGATACTTCTCCCAGTGATTGTGGCTCTGATGATCCAGGAAGTATTTTTTTTTGGGTTATGACTTCATTTGTGAATGTTTGTTCAGTTTTTGGTAAAGATGTAAGAGAGTTATTATTTGTATTTATAACAGAGCCTTGCTCAATTTGTTCAAACCTTAATTGATTATTTTGTTGCACCTTTGAAAGCTTATTAGAAAGTTTATCTAATTTAAAATTAATTTCTTCAAATTTATTTGTTAATTCCTGAAATTGCATCTCAATTTCACTTAATTTTAATAAATGTTTTGTTAACGCTTGCTCAGACTCTTTTGTTGACGCTTTTTTATTTGTATTTGAGGCAGAATTTTCAGAAAATGATTGGGAGTAAACTGCTCTTTCTAATGTTCTAAGATCTTTTTGAATATTTTCTAAAATTTCTCCCACTTCTTGATCCTGAGAAAATGAAACACTTATTGAAAAAAATAAAAGTGAAATAAAGTTAACAAAAATTAACTTAATTAATGATCTCATAAAAACATATGTAGATATAATAATGGCAAAAAGAAGACCCCTACATTTTTTAAGTCAAAGTAAGGGTCTTTATCTAAATTAATTTTAATTTGCTTTTACTGTAACAGATCTTCTATTTTTTGACCAAGAAAGAGGATTAGATCCTGAGTCTACTGGTCTCTCTTTTCCATAACTTAAAACTTTAATTCGGTCAGAAGAAACACCGTAAGTCATTAAATAATCTTTTGCAGCGTTTGCTCTTCTCTCACCTAAAGCTAAGTTATATTCTCTTGTACCTCTCTCATCAGCATGTCCTTCAACCACTACTGTCACATCTGCGTTTTGTCTTAACCAAGCAGCTTGTTTTCTTAAAGTTTCTCTAGAAGCTGTTGTTAATATTGTTTCATTTGTAGCAAAGAATACTCTGTCTGGAACTCCGCTCGCAAGTTCTCCTACAGTATCAGAGCCTATATAAACGTCGCCCTGCATTAACGCATCTAATTTTTCAATTGGATCTGCTTTTTGAGTCTCTGCTGCTTTAGTTGTAGTAGATGACTCTGTTGTTGTTTTTACAGATTTCTTAGTTGCGCAAGCAGTAACAATTAGACCAAATATTACAACTAGAAATACGTTTTTAAAAATTTTGCTTAGATTCATTTTTGCTCCTTCAATAGAATATTATGAACTTAATCATGTAATTAGATGTTTTGTCCAGAAAAATCAACCAAATTTAACAAAATCTTAAATTTTCTTTAATTTCCTAATAAAGAAGACCATGATGGGTCAGAACCATCCGTCTCCGTTGGCACCAACCTCTCGTTGTATCCAGTTAAATCAATTGACCATAATTTTGCTGAAAATCCCTGTCCTTTATCGTCAGTTTTTGTTTCTCTATAAAAAATGATTATTCTTCCATTTGGAGACCATGAAGGTGCCTCTTGATAAAAATTTTCTGTAAGCAATCTTTCTCCTGTTCCATCTGTTCTCATAACTCCGATAAAAAATTTACCTTTATGAAGTTTTGTAAAAGCTATTAAATCTCCTCTAGGTGACCATACAGGAGTACCATAAATTCCCTTTCCAAATGATATTCTTTTAACTTTTGATCCATCGCTTCTCATCACATAAATTTGCTGATAGCCACTTCTGTCAGAATTAAATGTAATATATTTGCCATCAGGCGAGTAAGAAGGCGATGTATCTATAGATGGATGGTCAGTTAGTTTTTCTTGTATATTAGTCTCTAAATTTCTAACCCAAATTTCTGAATTACCATCTTTTGCTAAACTCATTATAATTTTTTTTCCATCTGGAGAAAATCTTGGGGCAAATGTCATTCCAGGAAAATCTCCAACTACCTCTTGCTTGCCTGTCTCAATATTCAAAAGATAAACTCTAGGCATATTTCTAAAGTATGAAAGATAAGTTACCATTTGATTTGTTGGATTAAATCTTGGGGTTAATACTAGCTCATTTCCTAAAGTTAAATATTTTGTATTAAATCCATCTTGATCCATTATAGCTAATTTTTTTACTCTTTGGGTTTTGGGTCCCTCTTCTGCAACATATATTATTCTTGTATCAAAATAACCACTTTCACCAGTTAATCGCTCATACACCTTGTCAGAAATTTTATGTCCAACTCTTCTCCAGTTTGTTGGAACTGTGGTTAAAGAGAAGCCATCGACCATTTTTGCTCCTAGAATATCCCAAAGTTTAAATTCAATTTTGATATAATCTTTATCATTAATTGTTTTAAAATTAACTTTTCCTGTGATTAAAACTTGAGATTTAATTAAAGCCCAATCTTCGAATCTTGGTTTTAAATGTGCGATATCTGGCTTTTGCAAGAATGACTCTTTATCCAGAGTATCAAATAATCCAGTTTTACTTAAATTATTCTCTATCACTTTTGAAATTTCTAATCCTAAGTTATCTATATCTAAATTATTTTTAATTTTTTCTTTGGAGATTTCATCTGCAAAGAAAGGAGAAACAGAAATTGGTAAAGGATCAAGATTTCCTCTTGTTATATCAATTTCAACAAGTGAATAAGATATGCTGGGCTTTATAATTAAACAAAAGACAAAAAATAATAAAAGTTTATTTCTCATCCACCCATCATTTCTATTGGATTAAATCTTAATATCATTGTTTTCCACTTTTCATAACTTGTTGTTGGAAGATTTTTTATAGGGTTGCAAAGTCTAATCGCTCTAATTACACTTTGGGCTATTTGATAAAAAGCTCCTTCGCCAGGTGTATTCATCCTTACATGATCCAACATTTCAAAGTTTTTTACAATTCCATTCTTTTCTAAATTTAGTTTCACAGTAACCAGTAAATCTTCACTATATGGCAACCCAGTGGGTACTGACCAACATGTGTAAATTTGGTGTCTAACTGCATATTCAGTAGTTACACTCAATTTAGATAGCTTCATAGATTTATCATCAGATTGTGTAATTCCCTCTGCTTTTTTTTTAACTTCTCCTATATTCTCATATTGCTTTGCAATTAAACCTTTAATTTTGGTAACATCGATATCTTTTTTTTCATATTCCGACACTTGTTTTGCCTTTTCATCTTTCAAAGGTTTTTTAATTTTTGCAAATTCTTTTATCACTTCGTCATTTTCAATTTTTTTTTCAATTTTTTTTCTTTTTTCTTTTTCAACAACTATTTTTTTATCCTCTTTTGAAGGTTGTTGTTCAGTTTCTTGTTTTGTTTCTATTTTTTCTAACTTTTTATCAGGTAATGGAACAGCCTCTGATTTTTCTAGCTTAACTTTTTCTTGTTTTTTATCAGGAATAGGTACTTTTTTTGATTTTGATAAATCAATTTCATCTTTTTGATTTTCAAATTTTACCTTCTTTTTTTCCTCTTTTTTTATTTCTTTTGGTGGTGCTTGCTCTGATAATAGTTTTTTATTATCATTTTTTGCCTTTTCGATAATTTTTGCAGCCTTTGGCGCATATGGAATATTTGTTTTCTCAGATATTTGTATCAATTCAACGGAAACAATTGGCATTAATTCTAAAGGTTTTTTAACAACGAATGGAAGTGCAAATATTGTAGCAAAAAATATTGTCCCGTGAAAAATTACAGAAAACAACATTCCAAATGAAAAATCATTCAATCCACTTTTAAAACCACTAAATGAAATTTTTTTAAGCAATACTATCTCTCTTTGTATGGCTCAGATATTAGGGCAACTTTAGTGAATCCTGATCCTGAAAGTTTACCCATTACCTCTAATACTCTTCCATAGTTAATTGTTTTATCGCCTCTTACATAAATTCTTGTATCAGTTCTATTATTGGACACAGCTAAAATTTTTTTGATTAAGTTGTCAAATTCAATTTTTGTCTCTTGAATAAAAACCTCACCTTTTGAATTAATAGTTAATGTGAGAGGCTCACTTTCTTCAGGCAGAGTATCAGCTGAGGTTTCAGGTAAATCAACTTGTACTCCAACAGTAAGCAAGGGTGCCGTAACCATAAAAATAATTAAAAGAACAAGCATTACATCAACGAAGGGGGTTACATTTATTTCACTCATTGGTTCTCTTTCTGAGCGCTTTAAGTTAAATGCCATATTAAATTATTGAAATAAATCTTTTTGAAAAATTTTCTAATTTTTGTGAATATTTTTTAGAGTCATTGCCAAATTTATTATAAGCAATTACAGCTGGTATTGCAGCCAACAAACCTAGAGCAGTTGCAAATAATGCTTCAGCAATTCCAGGGGCTACAATAGCTAAACTAGTATTTCTTGATATAGCAATTGATTGAAAAGAATTCATTATTCCCCAAACTGTTCCAAATAATCCAATAAACGGTGCTGTAGATCCTACTGTTGCAAGAAAAGTAAATTTGTTGTTAACAACATTCATTTGCTTTTCAATATTTACTTCCAATATATTTTCAAGTCTTTGGCTTATATTTGTTTTCGATCTTGATTTCATAACAGCTTGCATTGAGTCTTTAAATAATTGGGCCATTGGATTGTCTAATGCTGCTGGCAAACTATTATAAAATGTTTCTGCAGACTTAGACTTCCAAAATCTTTCTTCAAAATCTTCAGAGTCTTTATTAATTCTTCTAAACATTATGATTTTATTGAAAATTATCGCCCAGGAATAAACTGAGCTAGCGATTAGAATGATAATAACAGATTTAACGATAAAGTCAGCTCTCAAAAATAAACTTAAAATTGAAAAATCTGTATTGCTTGCTAATCCTACTGCTTGAGAAGTTATATCTGCATCCATTTAATTGATTTCACACTAAAATGTGTCATGAATTTGTCTTTAAAAGTAAGCTTTATTTTATTTTTCTTGTGAATTTAGATGATAATTGGCAATTAATATTGCATCTGCTTTATTAGTATCTTTTTTTCGAGATAACATTGATGAAAACTTAGGGAACATTTCAATTGCTTTAACTCTGCTTGAATCTTTTTGAGAATTTATTAAATCATAATACTTTTTCCATTTGGCCGGCCTCACAAAAAAAATTGGTAGTTGCATTGCAGCACAAACACCTTTCAAAACTCCAAATGATTGTCCAAAATTGAACATACTGGTAACACCTTGTCCGGGCATTGCTGAAACCTGCTCTACCACTACATTTATATTCTCAGATTTGTGTTTTCGAATCCTTGAAGATATTTCGTTGAATATTTGGCTACCATTAATTTGCTTTTTATTTTTATTACCTGATGCCATAGTAGGCATGTCAATTACATCCTTTAATTCTCCATCTTCAAAAAAACAAATTGCACCAGTTATTCCAGGGTCTATTCCGATTATTAACATAAAATTAAGTTAAATTGCATTTGTAAAAACATTTTGAACATCATCATCTTCTTCTAAAATTTCCAAAAACTTAATCATTTTTTCTTTGTCTTCATCATTTAGTTTAATTTTATTTATAGGAACCCACTCTATTTCTGTAGATATAAAATTAGAAATTTCTTTTTCTAATATATTTTTCACATCGTATATCTCGTCTTTATTAGTGTGAATTTCATAGTAATCATCATGAAATATACAATCATTAGCTCCGGCATCGGTTGCTAGATTAAAAACTTTTTCTTCCTCAATTTCTTCTTTTCTTATTTTTATAACACCTAATTGAAGAAAATTGTGTGATGCAGAACCTTGAGTACCAAGTCCTCCACCATATTTTTGAAAAATTGTTCTGAGATTTGATGCACTTCTATTTTTATTATCTGTTAATGTGATAACTACTATTGCTGTTTTTGATGGTCCAAATCCCTCATATCTGATATTTTCAAAATTAGTGTCTGCCGCTATTGATGATTTATCAATAGCTCTCTCTATATTATCTTTAGGCATGTTTGCTGATCTGGCAGCCTGAATTGCAGATCTTAACCTCGAATTCATATCTGGATTTTTATCACCAAGTTTTGCGGCTACTGTAATTTCCCTTGATAGTTTTGAAAAAATAGCAGATCTTTGTTTGTCTGCCTTTCCTTTTTTATGTTTGATACCTGCCCAATGAGAATGACCTGCCATGATTTAATTGTCTTTCTGAAGTTGACCACCGAATATAAACTGACTGATATTTAATGCCAAACCATTTTTCGGATTAGCTTCAATAATTGCTCCACAAAGTGAGGCTTCTCCCTCAGCTGGATAATGTTTAGTGGACTCTCTTTTGTAAAACCTATTAATAGAATTTTCAGCATTCATCCCAATAACAGAGTTATAATCACCACACATTCCTGCATCTGTTAAATATGCAGTTCCCTTATTTAGAACTCTTCCGTCGTTTGTAGGTACATGAGTATGGGTGCCTACTACAAACGTTGCATGACCATCAAATACATGGCCAATAGCCATTTTTTCGCTAGTAATTTCACCATGGAAGTCAACTATTAGAAAATCATATTTTTCTTTTTTTGTATTTTGATCTAAAAATTCTCTGCTTTTTACAAAGACATCATCACATTTTTTCATAAAAACATTTCCCATTAAGTTTAATACGCCAACTTTATAGCCACCAATAGAATCGTAAATACCAAAACCATTACCTGGAGCATCGTTTGATAAGTTTAATGGTCGTAGAAGTCTTTTTTGTTTTTTAATTAATTCCAATGTTTCTTTTTGATCCCAGACATGATTACCAGTTGTAATAACATCAACTCCACAACTTAATAATTCATTAACGATATTCTCTGTGATACCAACACCTTCTTTTGCAGCATTCTCACCATTTACGATAACAAAGTTTATTTTTTCTGATTTAATAATATTTGGTAAAAATTTTTTTACTGCATTACAGCCACTGTTTCCAACTATATCTCCTAAAAATAAAATATTCATCTAAAAATTTCTTTATCTGTTAAAATAAAATTTAACTTTTGATCAAATTTATTTATAGGGATTTTTGTAATTTCTTGAAATGAAAAAGCAAAACCAACTGTCATAATTTTTTTAAACTTAAGAATTTTACTAATATATCTATCATAAAATCCACCACCATATCCTAGTCTAAATTTATACCTATCAAATCCAACAAGGGGTACAATCAAAACATCTGGGATAACTTTTTTTTTAGTATTTGGCTCAGGAATACCTTGCTGGCTTACTTTAAGTGAGTCTTTAAAAGACCATTCGTAAAAGTCCATATTATTATTTTTCTTAGTAATAGGCAAAGATATTTTAAAATTATTCTTTTCTAAAATTTCTAAAACATCTAAACAACTGATCTCACTATTTACAGGATAATAACCGCCAATATTTATATTTTTTTTTAAATTATATTTTTTTAATATTTTTTTAAAACGAACAAAAGATATAGTCTGACCTAGAAAATTATTTCTTCTAATATTAATTAATTTTTTTCTTAAAATTTTCTTAGACACTTTTATTATTGGATCTTGGAATCTGGATCGTTTCTTTTAATAAAATTTTCTAATTCAAGAGTGGTCTTATCAACTAAAGTTTCATAATTATTTTGATTGATTTCGATTTCATTTTTGAGATTGTCCTGATTTTTACTTAATTCAGAAATTTCTTTTTCTTTTAAATCTCTGTAATTATAAACTAATGATTTAAGTTCTTTGAATTTTTCAGTGATTTTATTTATTTCTTTTTTTTGAATATCTATTTTTTTTTTAGTCTCATAATATTCATCTAATACAGAAATAGATGTTATAAGCAAAAGCTTATTTTCTCCTATGTTTCCTAAAGAGTTTTTAAGATTGCTAAACTTTTCGTTTAAATATAAAGCTAATTCTTCTAAGTGTTCTTCTTGTCCATCTTCGCAAGATAACAAAAATTCTTTACCATTAAATTTAATATTTACATTTGCCATTTATCAATTTCTTCCATCAAATTATCTGTTTCTTGGTTTAATTCATCAATTTTTTGTGAGAATTGGTCTTCTTTTTTTTTTTCCTCACTCTCCTTTTTTTTAAAATCATCAAATTTCTGCTTAAGCGTTTGATTTTCTTGCTGAAGTGAACTGTATTTTTGTTCTATTTCTTTTTTTTCAATTTCTAATTGATTTTTTTGATTTTCTAGATTTTCTAACTCCAAAATTTTATCTGGTTTTATATTTTCTAGATTTTTTAATTTATCTAAAGTTTCTAATAATTTTTTTTCTTTTTCACTAATTGAATTCATATATATATCTATAATAATAAATTGATTCACCTAAGTCTACAAAGGATAAATTTTTGAGAGAACTGAATAAAACCTTGTCTAACTGTATACGCGCTCTTTCAATGGAGGCCGTGCAAAAAGCTAATTCTGGACACCCCGGAATGCCTATGGGAATGGCTGACGTTTCTACAATTCTTTTCAAATATTTTCTAAAGTTTAATCCAAAGAACCCAAGCTGGATAAATAGAGATAGATTCGTTTTATCTGCTGGTCATGGATCAATGTTACTTTACTCTTTACTTTATTTAACTGGTTATAAAAGTGTTAAATTAAAAGATATTAAGAATTTTAGACAGATAAATTCTATTTGTGCAGGTCATCCTGAGTATGTTGAAAACTCAGGCATTGAAACAACTACAGGTCCTTTGGGTCAAGGAATTTCAAATGCAGTTGGTTTTGCATTAGCAGAGGAAATTTTGAAAAACAAAATTGGTAAAGATATTATAAATCATAAAACTTATGTAATCGCAGGTGATGGCTGTCTCATGGAAGGTATAAGTCACGAATCTATGAGTTTGGCCGGCCATCTAAAACTTAAAAATCTAATAATGTTATTTGATAATAACTCTATTTCTATTGATGGACCAACAAGTTTGGCGGTTTCAGATAATTTTAAAAAAAGATTTGAAAGTTATGGCTGGGAATACATAGAAATTAATGGTCATAAAGAAAATGAAATATTTAAAGCCCTCAAAAAAGTTCAAAATGCAAAAAAACCATCTGTTATTTCCTGCAAAACTAAAATTGGTTATGGATCACCTAATAAATCTGGAAAAGCTTCTTCGCATGGAAGCCCGTTGGGTGTTGAGGAGATTGAATTGGTGCGTCGAGAATTAGGATGGAATTATAAACCATTTCAAATTCCAAAAAATATATTAGAAATTTGGAGAGAAATTGGAAAAAAGGGAGAAAAAATAGAATACAAATGGAACAAAATTTATAAAAAGAAAAAAAGTAAAATAAATAAATTTTTCAAAAATGATTTTATAAGTTCTGCTTTAAAAGAAAAAAAAATAGCTTTAAAAGAAGATAAGACTCTCGCTTCAAGAAAATCCTCGGAGTCGATTATTAGCTCTCTTGTTAAAAAAAGTAACACACTTATTGGTGGATCGGCAGATCTCGCTGGATCAAATAACACCAAGACAAAAAATCATGAAATAATTACACCTAGAAATTTTAACGGAAATTATATCCATTATGGAGTTAGAGAACATGCCATGTGTGGAATTATGAATGGGTTAGCCTTGCATAGTAAAATAATACCTTACGGGGGAACTTTTTTGATTTTTTCAGATTATTGCAAGCCATCAATAAGATTAGCAGCTATGATGGAACAACAGGTTATATATGTAATGACACATGACTCTATTGGTCTTGGAGAGGATGGACCAACGCACCAACCTATTGAACAGTTATCTGGATTAAGGTCAATACCCAACCTTAATATTTTTAGACCTGCAGATAGATTAGAAACTATTGAATGTTGGGAGCATGCTTTAAGGAGTTTTAAGACACCAAGCATTCTATCCCTAACCAGACAAAACCTTAATCCAATTAGAAATAAATACTCAAAAACCAATAAATGCTCATTGGGTGCTTATGAGGTTTTAAGAACTAGCAAAAAAGTTAAACTAACAATTTTAGCAAGTGGTTCTGAGGTAG
Organism: uncultured Pelagibacteraceae bacterium; assembly: GCA_902603475.1. GTDB lineage: Bacteria > Pseudomonadota > Alphaproteobacteria > Pelagibacterales > Pelagibacteraceae > Pelagibacter. The sequence continues at coordinate 15,756 of CACKUZ010000005.1, read as the reverse complement.
ACTTAGCTATAGAGACCAGCCATAAATTGGCCAAAGATAATATATATTCAAAAGTTATATCAGTGCCATGTATGGAGCTTTTTGACTTACAATCAAATAAATATAAAGATAAAATTTTAAGAGAAACTAAATTGAAAATTTCAATTGAAGCTGGTTCAAGTGATTGTTGGAAAAAATATGTAGGTGATTATGGAATGACTTTTGGAATTGATGTTTTTGGGAAAAGTGCTCCTTATAAAGATATTTATAAATATTTTGGGTTAATATCTTCAAATATTGCAAATAAATCAAAAAAATTATTTAAAAATTGAAATGACTATTAAAATTGGAATTAATGGGATGGGTAGAATTGGTCGTATGATAGTTAGATCAATTTTTGAAACTAAAAATAAAAGTTTAGAAATTAGTCATATAAATAATAGATCAAATTCTGAAGCTACTTGTAAATTAATAAAATATGACTCTATTCACGGAAAATTTCACGCGGATATAAAATTTGGTGAAAATGAATTAATAATTAATAAAAATAAAATTACATTTTCTCAAGAATCTAAAATCGAAAATATTGATTGGAAAAAGTATGATGTTGACTATGTATTTGAATGTACTGGTAAATTTAATTCAAAAGAAAAATTACTTGCGCACATCAAAAACGGTGCAAAAAAAGTAATTGTTTCTGCTCCATGTAAAAACGCAGATAAAACAGTAGTTTTTGGTGTAAATGAAAATATTATATCTAAGGATGATAAAATAATATCTGCTGCTTCATGTACAACTAATTGTTTAGCTCCAGTTGTGAATGTACTTAATAATAATTTTGAAATTGAAAAAGGTTTTATGACCACTATTCATGCATTTACAAGTGATCAAAGAATTTTAGATAATTCTCATAAAGATCCAAGAAGAGCAAGGGCTGCAAGTCAATCAATTGTCCCAACTTCAACTGGGGCATCAAAAACAATTGGCGAAATAATTCCAAGCCTAAAAGGAAAATTAGAAGGAGTTGCAATGAGAGTCCCAACACCCAATGTATCGCTTGTAGAGTTAGTATTTTGTACAAAAAAAGAGGTTAATGTACAAAAAATTAATGCTGTATTTGAAACTGCCTCTAAAAATGAATTATATAAAATCTTAGAAGTTACTTACGAAAAACTGGTTTCCATTGATTTTAATCATCATTCTGCATCTGCAATTGTTGATGCCTCTTTAACAAGTGTAGTTGGAACTAACATGGGTAAAATCTCTGCTTGGTATGATAATGAATGGGGTTTTTCAAATAGGATGTGTGATATAGCTGATAATTTGTATAAAATCTCTTAATGAGAAGTATTATAAAAGAAAAAAATCTCCATGGTAAAAAAATATTATTAAGATTAGACTTAAATGTTCCATTAGAAAATGGCAAAATAAGTGATGCTACGAGAATTGACAAAATTTTACCTACTTTAAATTTTTTAATACAACAAAAAACTAAAATAATAATTATATCACATGTTGGAAGACCTAAAGGTAAAAAAGTAAAGGAGCTATCTTTAAAACCAATAGGAAAAGATTTAAAAAAAAAATTAAATGTAAAAGTAAAACTAATCACTGAAAACATATACGATATAAAAAATAAAGACTACTTGGAAAAATTTGATGAAGAAATTCTTATTTTAGAGAATATTAGGTTTTATGCAGAAGAGGAAAAAAATGATCATAGGTTTGCAAAACACTTAGCAAGTTTAGGAGATATATATGTGAACGATGCTTTTTCCTGTTCTCATCGAGCACATGCATCAATCCAACAAATTTCTAAATATTTACCATCTTTTTCTGGATTACAGCTTGATTTAGAAGTAGCTGCTCTTAATAAAATTATTTCTGAAATCACAAAACCTATAACATGTATAATTGGGGGATCTAAAATTTCAACTAAAATAGATATTATAAAAAATTTAATACCAAAGTTTGATAATATTATACTTGTTGGTGGTATGGCTAATAATTTTATTGAATATTTTGGAAATAATATCGGAAAATCGACTAAAGAGAAAAATTGCTTTCAAATAGTTAAAGAAATTATTTCGCTTTCAAAAAAAAATGAATGTAACATAATTTATCCTGTTGACGTACTTGTATCTAAAAATTTTAATGGGGCCTCTAAAAATAAAGAACTAGATCAAATATTACCTGATGAAATGATTTTAGATATAGGCCCAAAAACAATTAATAAAATAATTAATATAATTAATGATAGTAAAACAATATTGTGGAATGGACCAGCTGGATATTTTGAAAATCCAAATTTTGCCAATGGAAGTATTGAGATAGCAAAAAAAATAATTGAAAATTACAAATCTAACAAAATTTTTTCTGTAGTGGGTGGTGGGGATACAGTTTCCTTGTTAAATAGCTTAAAGTTTACAGATAATTTTAATTTTGTTTCAACTGCAGGTGGAGCTTTTTTAGAATATCTTGAAGGCAAAAAGCTTCCTGGTATAACCGCTTTAAATTAACATGTCTGAACTTAATAAAATTGCACTCGAAATAATTTCTAATGGTAAAGGTATACTAGCTGCAGACGAGAGCAATGGAACAATGACAAAAAGACTCGAGGCAGTGAATGTAGCTTCAACTCCAGAAAATAGACTTTTATTTCGAGAAATACTCTTTTCATCAGAAGCCATGAAAGAGTGTATTGGTGGTGTAATTCTTTACGATGAAACAATTAGACAAACTTCAAGTTTTGGAAAATCAATCCCTGATTTGATTTCTTCTGTAGGTTCGGTCCCTGGAATTAAAGTTGATACTGGTGCTAAGGATTTGGCAAATTCCTCAGAGGAAAAAATTACAGAGGGTTTAGACGGACTAAGAGAAAGACTAAAAAAATATTATGAGATGGGGGCAAGATTTACAAAATGGAGAGGTATTTATATTATAAATAAGAAGTTTCCAAGCAATCTATCAATTCATAGCAACGCTCATGCACTTGCAAGATACTCCGCACTAGTTCAAGAAAATGGAATGGTTCCAATAGTAGAACCTGAGGTTTTAATGGACGGTGATCATGATGCTGATCTTTGTTTAATCAAAACTTCAGAAGTGATTAAGAAATGTTTTGAAGAATTAGCGATCAATAAAGTTGACCTTTCAGGAATTATATTAAAACCAAATATGATTTTGGCTGGTAACAAATCAAAAAATAAAATCTCTAATGAGGAAGTTTCTCAGAAAACAATTGAATGCCTAAAAAAATCTGTTCCAAGTGAAGTGCCAGGAATTGCTTTTTTGTCTGGTGGACAATCAGATATAGAAGCCACAAAAAATTTAAATTTAATAAATAAAAATAATAATACCAAATTCATAATGACTTATTCATATGGGAGAGCTCTACAGCAAAGTGCTCTTAAAATATGGTCAAAAAATACTAAAGATATAAAGGAAACTCAAAATACTTTTAATCATAGAGCTAAAATGTGCACTTTAGCTGCCCAAGGAAAATGGTCAATCGAACTTGAAAATAAATAAAAGAAAATTTATTTATCTTATTTCTCCAAATAAAATAACGAAAGGCTTCTACAAAAATCTCAAATTAGTATTAAATACTAAAAAGGTGGTTTTTTTTCAAATGAGGCTTAAGAAATATTCACTTAAACAAAAAATTATAATTGGAAAAAAAATAAAAAAGATATGTAAAGCGAATAAAGTAAAATTTATAATAAATGACGATCCTTTGTTAGCAAAAAAACTTGACTCTGATGGTTGTCATTTAGGACAAAATGATATGAATATTAAAGAAGCCAAAAAATTAATTGAAAATAAAATTATAGGTATTACTTGCCACAATTCCATTAACCTGGCAAAAAATGCTATTAAATCAAAAGCAAGTTATTTAGCTTTTGGTGCTTTTTTTTCAACAAAAACAAAGAAAACAAAATTTCATGCCACTACAAAAATTTTAAACGAAGTTAAAAAATTAACCAATATTCCCACAATTGCGATTGGAGGTATAAATCATAAGAATTATAAAAAACTGTTATTGAATAAAGCTAATTTTTTAGCTATCTCAAGCTACATTTGGAATAATAAAAAATATAAACCCTTAGATGCTATTAAAAAATTAAAATGAAAATAAACGCTGGAGAAATAAGAGTCGGCATGCTTTTAGAATACAAGAATGATTTGTGGCAAGTTTTAAAAACACAACATGTAAAACCTGGTAAAGGTGGTGCATTTGCTCAAGTTGAAATGAAAAGTGTTGTTAAAAATACAAAGTTAAATGAGAGATTTAGATCAAGTGAAACAGTAGAAAAAGCATCTTTAGACGAAATTACCTACAATTATCTTTACGAAGATGAAAATAATTATTTCTTTATGGATCCAAAAACATTTGAACAAATTGAAATAAAAAAAAATGTTGTTGGAGAAAAAGGTAAATTACTTAGCGAAAATCTCGAAGTTTCTGTAAGTTTTTATAATGAAAATGCAATTTCAATTGAACTTCCAAATCAAATAACTTGTACAATATCAACAACTGATGCTGCACTTAAAGGACAAACTGTATCATCATCTTATAAACCAGCGATACTAGATAATGGTCTTAAAATTCAAGTCCCTCCTTTTGTTGAAGCTGGTGATAAAATAATTGTAGATACAAGATCAATCGAATATATAAAAAAATTAGTTAAATGACATCAATTTCCCCTAATCTAAATATCATGATTAAAGCTGCTGAGAAAGCTTCAAAAGTTGTTATTAGAGATTTTGGGGAAATTGAGAAACTTCAAGTAGCGAGAAAAGGTCCTAGAGATTTTGTGACAAAAACAGACAAACGTGTTGAAAGTATTTTAATTGAGGAGTTGTCTAAAGCAAAAAAAAATTTCTCATTTCTGACTGAAGAGAGTGGTAAAATTATAAATAATGATAAAAATAAAATTTGGATAATTGACCCAATAGATGGAACAACAAATTTTCTACATGGAATACCACATTTTGCAATTTCAATAGCATTAAAAATTGATGGCGAGTTAACATCTGGACTAATCAATGACCCAATAAAAAATGAAATTTTCTTTGCTGAAAAAAATGATGGAGCTTATTTCAATAATCATAGAATTAGAGTCTCAAAAAAAAATAATTTAGACGATTGCCTCTTTTCATCAGATTCAAATGGATTAAAAAATATTTTTCCAAAATTAAATATGAGAAATACTGGATGTGCAGCACTAGACTTAGCATACGTTGGTGCAGGTAGATTAGATGGATATTTTCACAACAATATAAAATTATGGGATATAGCTGCAGGAATATTAATTGTTAAAGAGGCCGGTGGTAGCATTAATGATATAAGCAAATATGATGATGATGACATAAATATAAGAGCAGCAAATAGTAATATTTATACAAAAATGATGGAAAATTTAGATAACTTTTAATTGTTTTTATCAAACTTTTTGTTATAAAGCCGGTTATGAAAAAAAACTTACATCCAAACTATCATAATATAAAAGTAGAGATGACTGATGGAACTCAGTTTGAAACTAGATCAACATGGGGTTCTGAAGGAGAAACATTGAAATTAGAAATTGATCCTAAATCTCATTCAGCATGGACTGGTGGTAAACAAAAATTACTTGATAAGGGAAGAGTAAGCAAATTTAACAAAAAATTCCAAAACTTTAGATCAGAAAATAAATAAATGAGCAATGCCCCACTAATGCCTATGGCTACTGCTGTTTGGTTAGTTGAAAACACATCATTAACATTTAAACAAATTTCAGAATTTTGTAAATTACATCAAGTTGAAATTCAAGGAATAGCTGATGGAGAAGTTGGAAAAGGTATAGTTGGTTATAATCCAATAATAGCAGGGCAGTTATCAAGAGAAGAAATAAAACTTTCATCAAATGATCCGAGCAGACCACTAGCTTTAAAAATAAATGAGATAGAAATTGAAAATAATGCAAAGAAAATTAAAAAATATATACCATTATCAAAGCGTCAGGACAAACCAGATTCAGCTTTATGGTTGATTAAACAACACGCAAACTTGAAGGACTCACAAATAGCAAAACTTGTAGGTATTACAAAAAATTCAGCAACAGCGATTAGAAATAAAAGTTATTGGAATTTCAATAATTTGAGTGCAAAAGACCCTGTTGCAATGGGTCTTTTTACTCAAAAAGAATTATCAGATGCACTTGATAAGGCAGAAAGAAGACAGAAAAGAGAAAAAAAGGAAAAAGAAAAATCTAAATTATCTAGCTAAAAAATATGAAATATAATAGACAAACAAATTTTAAAGTGCTAACTAAAGTTCTTTTTGGAGGTGGTTATCAAAATAGAGGTTAAAGACAATAATATTGAGCAAGCTTTGAGAGTTTTAAAAAGAAAACTACAAAGAGACGGTTTTTTCAAAGTAATAAAACTAAAAAATACATATGAAAAACCATCTGAGAAAAAGAAAAGAATTCTTCAAGAAAACATTAAAAGAGTAAAAAAGTTGAACAAACTCAAGAACAGAATTTAAGTATCGCGGGGTGGAGCAGCCTGGTAGCTCGCAAGGCTCATAACCTTGAGGTCGGCGGTTCAAATCCGTCCCCCGCAACCAATTAATCTAATTCGTATTGATCTTTATAATTTTTTTTTAGATTTTTATTTTGTTTTTTTTTATCGATAAAGCAATTTCCAATTACTAAAAAATCTAATTCATTTCCCATAAAGCAATTAAAGGCATCTTTTGGACTATTAACAATTGGCTCTCCTCTTACGTTAAAAGATGTATTGATAAGTACTGGGCAAGAAGTTTTTTCTTTAAATTTAGATATTAAGTCATAATATTTTTTGTTAGTTTTGGCACTTACGGTTTGAACTCTTGCTGAATAATCAACATGGGTTACAGCTGGAATGTCTGATCTTTTTATATTCAACTTATCAATTCCAAACAAATTTTTTTCTTTATCTGTCATCTCAATTTTCTTTTTTGAATTTATATTTGCAACAATAAGCATGTATGGACTTTTGGTTGTTAAATCAAACCACTCATGTAAGTCATCAATTAAAATAGATGGTGCAAATGGTCTAAAACTTTCTCTGAATTTAACTTTTAGATTTAAATTTTTCTGCATTTTTTCAGATCTTGGATCGCCAAGTATAGACCTATTACCAAGTGCTCTTGGGCCAAATTCCATTTTTCCCTGAAACCACCCAATTGCATAACCATTAGATAGGCATTCTGCTGTTTTTTCAATAATTTCGTCATATTCAAATATTTCAAATTTGGCACCTAAATTACTTAACTCATTTAAAATTTCATCATGAGAGAATTCTGTTCCTAAGTAAGATCCCTTCATGCTGTCTTCATGATCAATTTTTCTATCTTTATTCTCCACTAAATGCCAAAATGCTAATGCAGCACCTAAGGACCCTCCTGCATCACCAGCTGCGGGTTGAATCCAAATATTATCAAATATATTTTCTTTAAGAAGTTTTCCATTTGCTACACAATTTAGCGCTACACCACCTGCTAGGCATAAATTTTTAATATTATATTCCTCACTTATAGACTTTGCTAATTTTAAAATAATTTCCTCGGTTACTTCTTGAATAGATGCTGCGATATCCATATGAAATTGAGTTAATTTTTCGCTTTCAGGCTTTCTTCTTTTTTGACCAAATAATTTTTCAAATTTATTATTTGTCATTGTTAAACCAGTAGCATAATTAAAATAACTTTGATCTAATCTGAAGGTTCCATCATTTTTTATGTCTATTAATTTTTTTATTTTGTCTACATAGATAGGACTACCATATGGAGCTAATCCCATTAATTTATATTCACCACTATTAACTTTAAATCCTGTGTAGTATGTGAATGCTGAGTATAAAAGACCTAAAGAATGTGGAAAATAAATTTCTTTTTTAATTTCTAATTTATTACCTCTTCCAACAGCTACAGTGGTTGTTGCCCATTCGCCTACACCATCAGCCGTTAAAATGACAGCATCATTATAAGGAGATGGGTAAAATGCACTCGCCGCATGAGATAAATGATGATTTGAAAAATATAGGTTTTTATCAGATTTATAGTCTATGTCATGCTTTTTTAGATAATTAAAAAGCATATTCTTTTGAAATAATTTCTCTTTTATCCATAAAGGCATAGCCTTACTGAAAGACAAAAATCCTTTTGGAGCAAATGCTACATAAGTTTCTAATAAACGTTCAAATTTTAAAAATGGTTTTTCAAAAAACACTATCTTGTCTACATTATTTAATTTTATGGATGCAAATTTAAGCACAAATTCAATTGCATTGAATGGATAACTCGCGTCATGTTTTTTTCTTGTAAATCTTTCTTCTTGAGCTGCAGCAATTATTTCACCATCTTTTAAAATACATGCAGCACTGTCATGATAAAAGGCAGATATACCTAAAATATACATAAACTTAAAATATTGTATATATAAATGGAGCGACTGCTGATCCTTGACTTAAAATTATTAATCCTCCAAATAAAGCTAAAACAATTATTATAGGTAAGAGCCAATATTTTTTTCTTACTTTAAGAAATTCCCAAAATTCTTTTATAAAATCCATATTAAAATTGTTTGTTCATTCTATAATTTGTTTCTTTTGTTTCTACCCAATAAGATTTTTCATTATTATATTTTAAACTTAATAAATCTTTTTTGAATAATCGCATAAATACTCCGATAGGTGTAACAACAGAAAAAAATATAATGCCCATAACCAGTGGTGAAACTATTTTTCCTAAAAACAATCCAAATTTAAACCACAACTTATTTAATGGTGACAGAAGTTTAGAGTTAATTACACCTAAAACTAAGAATATTGATGAAATTAATAATGACCATAGTCTTAGCTCACCTTCATAAATCATTGGATAAATAGCAATTAATAAAAAAACAACAAAAAATACTATTCCGAAGCTTCGATTTGAACTTATTTTTATGTTTTCAGACATTAAGAGATCTTCTACAATATATATATAAACTTTTTTTAATCTATAGACTTTTTATTATATCTTCTGTCATTTTTTTTGCATCTGCAAATAACATCAACGTATTATCTCTATAAAATAGATCATTATCAATTCCTGCGTATCCAGGGGACAGACTTCTTTTAACAAATAAAACTGATTTACTTTTTTCAACATCTAAAACTGGCATCCCAAATATTGGGCTTTGTGGATCAGATTTTGCAACAGGATTTGTAACATCATTTGCACCTATTACATAAGCAACATCGCAATTTGCAAAGTCATTATTTATCTCTTCAAGTTCAAAAACTTCATCATATGGCACATTTGCCTCTGCTAAAAGAACGTTCATGTGACCTGGCATTCTGCCTGCAACTGGATGAATTGCATAGCTAACCTTAACTCCATTTTTTTTTAATGCATCTACCATTTCTCTTAGTGCGTGTTGTGCTTGTGCAACTGCCATACCATAACCAGGAACTATAATAACTGATGATGCGTTTTTCATAAGAAACGCTGCATCATCTGAATTACCATTTTTAACTGGTTTTTGCTCTTTCGATTTTTGAGAAATATTTTGATCTGCAGCACCCCATCCACCTAAGATTACATTAAAAAAAGATCTATTCATACCTTTGCACATTATATAAGAGAGTATTGCCCCGGAGGATCCCACCAAAGCTCCTGTTATGATCAAAGCTGTGTTTTCTAAAGTAAAACCAATTCCTGCAGCTGCCCATCCAGAATAGGAGTTTAGCATTGATATAACAACTGGCATATCTGCTCCACCAATAGGAATTATCAATAAAATTCCGACTAAAAAAGAAATAGCTATTAAAGTCCAGAAAATTGATGATATTTGAGTTTTGCATAAATAAAAAATTAATACCAAAAGAGCAATTCCTAAAAATAAATTTAAAAAATGTTGACCCGGAAATGTGATTGGAGATCCAGACATTATTCCTCTCAATTTCAAAAAGGCAATAATAGATCCTGTAAAAGTTATTGCGCCTATTGATACGCCTAAAGACATTTCTATCAGACTTGCTATTTTTATATCCCCTGGGTTTCCTAAATTGAAAACAACAGGGTTTAAAAATGCAGAAATCGCAACAAATACTGCAGCCAATCCAACTAAACTGTGAAATCCAGCTACAAGTTCTGGCATAGCTGTCATTGGTATTTTAAAAGCAATAAAAGCACCTACAGATCCTCCAATTGCGAGAAAAAGAATTAAATAAATGAAACCAGAAGAAAAATTACCGACTGAAAGTATAGTGACACCAATAGCTAATGCCATTCCAATAATTCCATACAAATTACCTTGTCTAGATGTTTCTGGTGATGACAAGCCTCTTAGGGCCAGAATAAATAGAACACCCGAAACAAGATAGAATATTGCTAAAAGATCTACAGATATCATTTTTTATCTTTCTTTTTTTTTTTATACATCGCTAACATTCTTTGTGTTACTAGAAATCCCCCAAAAATATTTATAGCTGCTAGAAATATTGCAAGAAAACCATAAATATTCGCTGTATCAAATACATTCGTATTATTTCCAGCCAAAGCAGCTATTATCGCTCCTACAATAATCACTGAAGATATGGCATTTGTAACTGACATTAATGGGGTATGTAATGAAGGTGTAACGCTCCAAACTACATAATAACCAATAAAAATTGAAAGTATAAAAATACTTAATCTAAATATAAAAGGATCAATTTCCATAGTTCTATTTAATTATTGTCTTAGAAATAATTTCATCCTCAAGGTTAATGTTAATTTTCTTATTTTCTTTATCATATAAATTAGAGACAAAATTATACACATTTTTTGCATATAAATTTGATGAAGAAGAAGGTAATTTATTTAAAATATTTCCTTCACCCATAATTTTTACTCCATTTTTTTCTATAACTTTATCGACTTCTGTGAATGCAGAATTTCCTCCTTGTATGGCAGCTAAATCATAAATTATCGAACCTGGTTGCATATTAATTATCATGTTTTCTTTAATAATTAACGGAGCTTTTTTGCCAGGGATTAGAGCAGTACATATTACTATATCTATTTTTTTTAAGGTTTCTGCTAAAAGTTCTTCTTGTTTTTTTTTAAATTCTTCTGATGCTTCTTTGGCATATCCACCCTCAGTCTCTAAGTTTTCAGATCCTTCTACACTTAAAAATTTTCCACCCAAACTTTCAACTTGCTCTTTAGAGGCTAGTCTTACATCTGTAGCATATACAATTGCACCCATTCTTTTAGCAGTTGCAATAGCTTGTAATCCAGCAACTCCAGCACCAACAACTAATACTTTGGCTGCTGGAATAGTCCCTGCTGCAGTCATCATCATTGGAATAGCTTTTTCAAAGATAGAGAATGATTCAAGTACAGCTTTATAGCCTGCTAGGTTAGCTTGGGAGGAAAGAATATCCATTGATTGAGCTCTAGTAATTCTTGGAAGTAATTCTAATGAAAAAAAATTAATATTTTTTTTTGATAATTCTAATAGTTTATCTTTGTTTTCATATGAGTTTAAAACTCCAATATAAGTTTGTTCAGACTTTAAGAAAGATAAATGGTTATTATCTAATAGACTCATCTGTACTATAATATCAGAATTTTGTATCAGAGTTTTGGCATCTTCAATTATTTTTACTCCAACATCTTCAAAATCTGATTGCGTAAAACCTAAATGTTTTCCATATCCTTTCGTTAGCTGTATTTCAAAACCTAAATTGATATATTTTTTCGATATTTCGGGAGTAATCGAAATTCTTTTTTCAATACTTTCATTTTCAGAAATTGATCCTATTATCATAAATATAGATTTCTACTTTTGTCTTGCTTTGAATTTAGGGTTTTTTTTATTAATTACATAAACCCTTCCTCTACGTCTTACCAATTTAGAATTTAAATCTCTTTTTTTTAGTGATTTTAAAGAACTTGCAATTTTCATATTTATTTTTTTTTTGATTTAATAAACGAACTTACGTAATCTTTCAAATTTATTTTTCCATAATATCGAATAACCTTATTATTAAGGGACATATCAGTTAAAGCAGATGCATATCTTTCTCCCTGTCTATTAGGAAGATATTTGATTTTGGATTTAAACATTTTAGCTACTTTTATAATAGAGAATGCTTTTTTGTGACTGATGCTATAATGTCTGCATTTTTTTAATTCCCAGGCCTTAAAACATATATCTACAGTATCAGATATATGAGTAAATCTTCTCGTCTGTGTACCTGGCCTCACAACAGATAGTGGTTGATTGTTTATAAACTGATACTCAAAGATTCCAATTACTGTTGCCATTTTACCAGAACTAATTTGGTTTTGGCCGTAAACATTATAAAAATAGATTATTTCAAATTTAAAATTAAACCATTTTTTTAAATTTTCTAGAAGTTCAAGATTATTTGATTTTGTAAAAGCATAAGGTGATAAATTTTTATCTTTACCTTTTTTTCCTAATGATGCAGATGTTGCAGAATAAACAAGTTTTATGTTATTATCTAAACAAAACTTAAACACTTCCTTACTACCAAGAGAGTTTGATTCAAAACATTGATTAAAATGTTTAAAACTTTGATATATTCTAGAAAATTCACCAAAGTGAAATAAGGAATTTATATTTTTTTTAAATTTATTTAATTTTTTTTTTATATCTATCGTATTTCCCTTAATATAATTAACTCTTTTCGATATTAAGTGATTTTTTTTTAATCCTGTGGAATAGTTATCTAAACTAATTATATCAAAATTAGTTTTTTTTAAAAAAACTTTTATTAAGTTTGAACCTACAAACCCTGCACCTCCAGTTATCACAATATATTTTTTCATAAATATTAATTTAAAAATTAAAATATATTACTTATTGTTATTTAAATGGTTTTTTAAGTAATCATTTATTACAATAGAAATACCTTTTTCAAAATTTACTTTATGCTCCCAACCATTTTTTTTTGCAAGAGAACTATCAAGAAGTTTTTTAAAAGTTCCATTAGGTTTCTTTTTATCATAGATAATTTTTAAATTTACATTTAAATGTTTCATTATTAATTTTGCGTATTGTTCAATACTATATTCCATTCCAGACCCAATATTAAAAACTTTTGATTTAGTTTTTTTTCTGAGAAAAAATTTACATGCTGAAGCAATATCTTCACTAAATATTAGTTCACGTTTAGATTTACCATTTCCCCACAATACTATATAATTCTTATTATTTTTAATTGCCTCAATAATTTTTTTAATTAAAGCTGGAAAAAAATGAGAAGTCTTTAAATCATAATTATCATTTTCACCATAAGCATTACAAGGCATAAGAGTTTTATAATTTAAATTATATTGATAGCTGTAATTTTCACACATTTTTAAACCAGCAATTTTTGCAATTGCATAAGGTTCGTTTGTTTTTTCAAGATAATTAGATAATAAATAACTCTCTTTTATTGGCTGTTTTGATAATTTTGGATATATACAACTGGAACCTAAAAAAATTAAATTTTTTACACCTGCCAAATAACTTCCATGGATTACATTAGATTGTATTGAAATATTGTCATAAATAAATGAAGCTCTATCAGTATTATTCGTAAAAATACCACCTACTTTTGCGGCTGCTAAAATAACACTGTCAGGTTTATTTTTTTTCAAATATTTAAAAACACTTGATTGATCCTCTAAATTTAGTTTAGTTTTGTTTTCATAAAGTAATTGAAATCTCTTAATTTTTTTAAATTTTTTTAAAATTGCGGATCCAATCATGCCATTATGTCCAGCAATATAAATTTTTACCTTATTTAGCATTTGATACATCATTTAATTCATAATTAACCATATCTTGAATTAAACTATTAATATCCTTTGATGGTTTCCAATTTAAGAATTTCTTAGCTTTTGAATAATTTCCTTTTAAATTATCAACTTCTGCCGGTCTAAAGTATTTTTTTTTAATTTGAATGATCACTTTATTGTCTTTAGATAATGCCTGTTCATTAATACCTTTACCTTTCCAGCGAATTTTCAAATTTATTTTTTTTGCAACTAGATTTATAAATTGCTTTACTGAATATTGTTTTCCTGTGCAAACTACCCAATCATCTGCTTTTTTGTATTGTAAAATTTTCCACATAGCAATTACATAATCCTCAGCATGACCCCAATCTCTTTTTGCATATATATTTCCAAGGTATAGTTTTTTTTGTCTTTTGTTTTTAATTCTACATAAAGCTTTAACAATTTTCTTTGTAACAAATGTCTCTCCTCTTAAAGGACTTTCGTGGTTAAATAAAATTCCATTACAAGCGAAAATATTATAGGACTCTCTATAATTTATTGTTATCCAATGTGCATAAACTTTTGATACAGCATATGGGCTTCTTGGATAAAATGGAGTTTTTTCATTTTGTGGATATGATTGAACTTTACCAAACATTTCTGAACTACCGGCTTGATAGTATTTAATTTTTGGATTTATTTTTAAAATAGAGTCTAAAATTCTTAGTGAACCAAGAGCATCTGTATTTGTAGTGTACTCGGGGACTTTAAAGGAAACAGCTACATGTGATTGTGCTGCTAGATTATATATTTCATTAGGTCGAACTTTTTTTATCAAATCAAAGATTGATGTACCATCAGTTAGATCTCCATAATGCAATATAAAATTTTTTTTCTTAGTAAATGGTTCTTGATATATATCATCAATCCTACTAGTATTTATCGAGGATGATCTTCTAATTATTCCATGAACTACATAGCCTTTCTTTAATAGCAATCTAGATAAATAAGAACCATCTTGACCTGTAACTCCAAAAATCAGTGCAGTTTTTTTCATAATTATATAAATTAATTATTCTGATAAACTATAACTACGCAAAGATTTTTCAATTATAATCTAAATAGTTTTGATTTATTTTTATAAGCCTGGCAATGTCCTACTCTTCCATGTCTTAAGACAAAGTACCATCGGCGCTGAAAGGCTTGACTTCCGAGTTCGGAATGGGATCGGGTATTACACTTTCGCAATAATCACCAGGCAGCTCTTTTTATAATAAAAATTTAAAAAGTAAATAATTATTTTGAAAACTTTGATTTGGACAAATTTTGTGATAATTCGTTATTAATCCAATAATAAGTATTTTCTAACCCTTTTTCTAATTTTGTATTTGGCTCCCAACCAATAATTTTTTTTATTAACTTGTTGTCACTAGATCTCCCTCTTACTCCTTTAGGTTTATCTAATAAGTATGTTTTTTTTACATTATAAGAGGCAATTTTTTCAATAATTTTTATCATTTGATTTATTGATACTTTTTTAGAAGATCCGAGATTAATAGGACGTGAGTATTTACTAAAAAAAATTTTTAAAATTCCTTCTATACAATCATCAATATACATAAAACTTCTTGTTTGTTTTCCATCTCCCCAAACATCAATTATTTTTTTATTTTTTAACTTTGCCTCAGATATTTTTCTACATATTGCTGCGGGAGCTTTTTCTCTTCCACCAGCGTAAGTTCCTAATGGTCCATATACATTATGTAATCTTACTACTCTTACTTGCAAACCAAAATCTTCCTCGTAATGTCTACACATCCGTTCACTAAAAAGTTTTTCCCATCCATAGCCATCTTCAGGATCTGCTGGATATGCATCTTCTTCTTTTAATCCAGGATTATTTGAAATCGTTTGCTTTTTAGCATTGTAAACACATGCACTTGAAGAAAAGAAATATCTTTTTACCTCATTAATTTTTGACG